>JBFZEW010000356.1:0-6284 GCA_041306665.1 Spirochaetota bacterium
ATCGTGAAAAATTCGACCGCTGGCTTGTTTCAATTATACCGTCTTCAGTGAAAATTGAAACTGAAAGCAAATTTAAAACAGCGGAAAAAAACGAAAATAACTATACCGTGATTTACTCAAAAGACGGACAGGACAAATCCGTTCAGACAAGAATGATTGTCGGAGCAGATGGAGCGTTTTCCCGCGTGAGACGGCAAATATTCCCTTACGCGGAAAGTGCCGTGCAGTACATAACTATCCAGGAATGGTTTAAAACCTCTGAAAACATGTCATCTTTTTACGCTGTTTTCGACAAAGAAATTACTGATTTTTACAGCTGGATTATTCCGGAAGGGGATCTTTTTTTAGTAGGAACTGCCGTGCGTCCGGGAAAAAACGCGGTGGAAAAATTTAATCTATTAAAAAGTAAACTTGAAAAGAAAGGATTTTCCTTCGGCGTGCCGGTAAAAAAGAGCGGAGCATTTCTGCTTCGTCCCGTAAAAAACTGCCAGATATTTACGGGTTATGAACGCGTTTTTTTGATCGGTGAAGCGGCTGGATTAATAAGTCCAAGCTCCGCCGAAGGATTCAGTTACGCATTTAAAAGCGCGATCGCGCTCGCTGAAGCAATTAACAGCAGGCCTGCTAATACTCATAAAAAATACAATAAAAACATACGTTCCTTAAGGCTAAATATTTTTATTAAAAACATGAAATCACCATTAATGTATAATAAATTTTTACGCAACATCATCCTGAAAACGGGTTTCATGAGTATTAAACCCATGGAAAAATGATTGACAGTGTTTAGCATAAAGCCTTAAATCTAAACTCGTTTACGTAAAATAGCGTCATTCAAAGAGTGGGCAAACAAAAGATGGAATCATTGAATTATAAAGTAATCTTCAGGCAATCTATATTTAAAAAACTTTTATATGTAACCTATGTCCTTATTGGCGCAATTATTTTCCAGTATAACAAGGATGCGGCAATAATATTTGGATGTACAGGAATCATTGTCACTGCATATGTCATTAATAAAGAGATGTTTCATACAATCATACCAGCACTTTTTGTGGCACTTTTTTGGATAATTCTTTCAAGAGACATTTATTCAGGCTATAACACATTCAAGCTCAACATCTTTGGTCTTTCCATTTTCCCGCTTCTTGCCTGGCCGACCGGACTTTTCGGCTTTCATCTTCTTACGGGGGATTTATTTACAGCTGATATTTGGTGGAAAAAATGGATTAAACTTTCTTTAATTTATTCATTTGGCGTTATTATGTTTGAATTTATCGGGTATAATGTTTTTCACGTTCACCTAAATTCCGGAAATGAATATGCCGGATGGCCTGTTCTTAACATATTTCACTGCGCCTGGTGGATGCAGATAGCATATTTTGTAAATGGAATACTTTATCTATTTATCATTAACACGCGGGCGCATTATTCATGGAGCCTTCGCAGGACATTTTCTTCAGTATATTTTTACTTCAGATAAATAAATTGAATTGGTATAAAATGCGCTTTCCAGCAATATTCATAGATGAAATGAATAAACTACGGTGAATTTTAATAATTCGAATCTTCAAACAATAATTTAAAAATGATTTCGGCATCAATTTCTTTAACATCTCCAGGCTGCATGTCTCCGAGTTCAATCTTTTCAATAGATTTGCGTACAAGACGCAAAGTCGGAAATCCAACGGCAGCGGTCATTTTCCTGACTTGACGATTTTTCCCTTCAGTAAGAGTAAGTTCAATCCATGAGGTAGGAATATTTTTTCTGAACCTGACAGGAGGATTTCTTGAAGGAAGAACTGGCTCTTCGTTAAGTTTAATCGCAACAGCAGGCGCAGTTTTATGCCGTTTGCTTTCGACTGAAATTGTAAGTTCTTTCGATAGAAGCGAGATTGCTTCGCTGGAAATCTCTCCATCGACCTGAACAAGATATGTTCGTTTATGTTTATTCTTAGGATTCAATAATCTTTCATTGAGACTTTTGTCATTAGTAAGAAGAAGCAATCCTTCACTATCTGAATCGAGTCGGCCGACGGGATAAACGTCTTTCGGAAAATTATAAAGATCCTTTAACACGGATTTATCTCCATCGGAGGAAAACTGCGACAGCATTCCAAATGGTTTGTAAATTATGTAATATTTATGCCTCATGAGAATTTCATATAAATATTTATAACATTGGTCAATTAAATAATTTGGTAATAAAATAATATTGTTAAAATATCACAGATGCAAAGTCGAGGATTTATGAATCAAAATGAGAAAAAAAATAAATTTGCCAAATGCGAATGGATTCTTTGCAGAAGAAGCCAGAAATACTTATGGAAGTATTGTCGCGGCTAATTTTTTAACTTCTTTTCATAATAGTCAATCAATCCGGATTTTTCTTCAGTAGGAACATCTGACAATAGCGAGTAAATAAAAATTCGTGTATGTCTTTCCTGGTCAGATGAAATCCTGCTAACTATCGCTGCATAATCAGAATAAAATGTAATTATTTTTTTTAAATTAATATTTTTGTTATTCTCGATAAGTTTTAAAATTATATATTCAATGTAATATGGAGAATATTGTTGTGAAATATATTGATTTTCTTTTCCAGATAAATTATAAAATTTTACAGATATTTTTTTGAATTCCTCCTCAAAATTAATCAGTTCAGTATCTGAGATTTTTGTCTGATATTTAAACTTAAAATTCCGCCAGAAATCATCATCCGTGAAAATAAAAGAATTAACATAAATATATTGATTTAATAATTCTTTTTTATCCTTATAGCATTTTTGCAGTAAAAAACCGACTCTTCTTGAATGAGGAGACCGTACAAAAGCTTCAGTTATGTTGTAAATTGCTGTTTTGTTGTCATTTGCAAGTAATTCTATTTCGGTTCTGATTAAAATATTTTCATACAATTCCATTAACATAGTTTCTTTAGTCAGTAAATGTTTATTAGCTATTAGCGATTTTAATGCATTATTGCACATTAAGGCTCCATTTTTATAATCTTTCGATAGAATCGATTCCCTGGCATTAATTAAATATTGTCCAGAAGGAGTTAATGAAGAAAAATATGTATTTTTAATTCTATTTATTTCTTTACTATTTCCTGTTTCAAAAGCAGATAAAATAATTTTTAATTTAATAAGATTATCATCTTTAAAAATATTTAAATATTTGGTATAAAAGTCAATAGCAGCACTAAATCTTCCAGTTTCTCTTAAAATATCAGCTTTAATTAAAAAAATATACGTATTTTTTTTATCTGGAATGTTATTCAAAGCAGCATCTGCAAAAAATTCAGCTTCTGTATAGTATCCTAGATTTGAATATTCCTCAGCAAGTTTAAGATATATGAAAAAAAAATTGTCATTTTCAGTGAAACCAGATTGATATGCAGATATAAAAAGCGGAATTGATTTTTCAGGCATATTATTGTGCATAAAATGATATCCCAGCATTTCGAGTAAATGCAGTTGATTGGGGTTCTGTACTGCAATTGGAATATATGAAGACAACAGATTTACATCTGTAATTATTTCTGTATTAAACAGATTTTGAGAAACAATCCTGATATTATTATTTAAAATAGTTTCAGCATAATTTAACTTCTGATTATATTTGGTAATTAATGAATTATCTTTACAATATTTTAAATCGAATTCCAGTAAACCGCAAAGTACAAGATGGTCACTGCATGACTGTAATTTATTTGCATTGATCCATGTTTTATCAGCACCTGACCATCCTTTCTGATTAGCATACCAGAAGCGGACTTCTCCAAAATCGGGGTCATTTTTCAGAATAGATTCATAGACATCCCACTCATCTTGAGTACGCCTTTTTACGTCAAAAACATTTCCATAAAGTCTTACGGATTCTCTGCTTTTTGTCATGCTGCAAAACAATTCTTTTTTCAATCCGGCTGAAATTTTCTGCTTTCGGAAATCCATCCAATCGGTAACCATTAATCCCATTAATTTAAAATAATCTGTTTTATTCAAATATTCTTTTTCCAGAATTACAATGCCATTTTTATCATATACAATCATTTTACCGGTAAATCCATTATTGTATTCTGTGATTTCACCACCGAATGCATAAGTTGCCTGCCATTCAGCCATGAGTTTTGTTATTTCTTGAACGCTAGGGGAAAGTGCATTTTTAGCTTTATCATCGCGTTGGAATATAAATGAAGGATGCCTTGAATTGTAATTATCCGGAACAAAATCAAATTTAAATGATAGTAGTGAAGGAAAAGTTAAATGCTGATTTTTGTCTATTGTATCAGTATTATTAATGTATTTGAATGGTAGAAAAAATGGATTAAAGGACTCAGAATTTTTTCCGCTTGTAATTTTATAATCGTACCAGGGTTTCTGAAAAATCTGGGAATATTTCGGCTGTTCCTGTATTATTGAGTTGCTGAATTCTGTGATTAATGACGGTGAATTTTGTGCAGAAATTGAAATGGAACAGATAATTAAAATAAATATATAAAACTTCTTCAAATAATTCCTCGGGTACGATTTACAATTTTTAAAATAGTATATAGCTCTTTTGTGATATTAGCAAGGATAATCTTAGAGTATTTAATAAAATTTTTAATTATGATAAAAAGTTTTAACTTTTTTTCTTCGAGAAACGTTATATAGTCAGGAGGAAAAATATTATGAGTATGAATAATCTGCACTATACATCCGCGAATATGGATGGTGATTTTTTTGACAAACTTAATGAAGCTTCTGCTGAACTTAACATTTCCAGTCAGAAAATATTCAAAGATTTAATTGATTTGATTTCACATGCTGCAAAATGCGGGTATATCACCGGTATGCTTACCGAATATCAGGATCATTCACCAGAGAGATGGGAGACATTTTATTATTCGCTTGAAGATGATGAAATTGAAGAATTTATGAAAGTAAAGCAGAAATATAAAATCTCTATTTCAAAACTTGCGTTTATGGCTTTTGTTCTTTTTTGGAAGTTGTTGTTGCTTAGGTATTCTGAAAAATTATTAAAATCTAAAACAAAAACTAATAGTTATGAAGAGTGTTGTCAAAAGTTTAAGATTTATGAGGGAAAATTTAAAATGAGACTGGAAATACAGCACCTGGAATGAAAAAAATAAATTGTCGAAAGCCGATCGAACATATTCTTAGAAAAATCACGAAACCTGCATCTGAGTTATATAGTGTTATTTTCCGTATTCATTGAATAAGGAAAAAAGTTCGAATTTCGAGTGAGTGTCTGTTTTTTTATAAATGCTGAGAATGTGATTCTTTGCCGTGCCTGCGGAAATGTTCAGGCGTTTCGCGATTTTTTCTGTTGATTCACCTTTTAAAACAAAAATTAAAACTTCGGCTTCCTTGTTCGTTAAATTATATTCGTTATTAAATCCTTCTTTTCCTGCAGAGTCGAGAACAAGTGTTTTATTGTAAATTCCGCTTTTTTCAGGACTTGTAATGTGTATTATAAATTCAAATTCGGCAAAGGAAATTTTATTAGCGTCTGTCAGAAGTGTTTCATTGGTTATTTTTTGATTGTTGATGATTGTTCCGTTGGTGCTGTTTTTATCAGCAATGTAATATTTTCCTTCTTTATATGATATAACCGCATGCTGCCTTGATATGTTGTCAGAAGAGAGAAACATACTGCAGTCAGGATTTCTTCCAATTGTAAACGGAAATTTTTCTATTGGAATTATCCAGGATTTACCTCCAGTGAGAATTCCTTCGAGATATACTGAATGTTTTATTTCACCAATTCGCATAATGGTACAATATGCTGAATCAGCTTTCTTTATCAACTAAAAATTTTAATTTTTGTCCATACCAAAAAGCATATTTTATAATTTCGATATTTAAGTATATTATCAACATCAATTGGAGGATGTAATGAGCCAGGGAGTTGTTTCTTTGCCAAAAAAAATAGAAGATCATTTAAAAGGTCTCGCAGATTCTCTTCAAATGCAAAATGGTTATGATTTACTTACCGAAAACTGGGTAAAAAAAGATATCATGTTTGATAAACAGACTTCTTCGTTAGAAATGGTTTCAGTGCCGGTTTTTCAGAAGGATGATAAAAGAGCCGTAATTGTTTTAACCTATTCCGGTTCATTGATTAGTGCGGGTACAATGCCGGGAAAATCACGTACAGTTGAATATGCGAGCATAAAACTTAGAAGTGATGTTCCGGGCATTATCATAATGAATAAATGTGAAATCGCGGATGATGTCAAAGTTGATGATATTATGAGATTTGTTAATGGAGAAATTCAT
>JBFZEW010000357.1:0-3991 GCA_041306665.1 Spirochaetota bacterium
AGGTTTTGATGTTACGAAAAGTGATCTAAACCAGACTATACAAAGTGATAAAATGCGCAGTCTTCAAAATAGTGTTGTTACGCCTTTTATTGAAAAATCTAAAGTCACAAGAAATATGTAATTAAGAATTAAAAAAGAAAAAAATTCTTGAATTATTGTTGATTTATGATATATACTGGTGTTAAATAATTCAATGTAATCTCGCATAAGGAAGGCAACAATGAATATAAACGCCGAATATGTTAATCCGTTTCTCGAAGCAGCAAGCGCAGTTTTTAAACAGATTATGAATGTTGACTTAAGACGCGGAAAGATGATCATAAAAGAAAATCCTGAACCGTCTCATGATGTTGCGATAATTATCGGGATTACCGGGTCGATTAATGGTGAGGTTGTTTACAGCATGGGTTACAGCATGGTAACGAAAATTGCTGAAATATTAGCTCCCGGAATGACTGAGGAGCAGGTTAAAACGGAATATAAGGACATCGTCGGCGAGCTCGCGAATATGATTACAGGAAATGCGATGAATCTTTTTGCTTATTCCGGTAAACAGATTGATATTACGACTCCGACTGTCGTTAACGGCCAGGATTTTACAATTACACTTGTTAAGCAGACTACTCTTGCGATTAACCTTTACAGCCCAATGGGTCAGCTTGAAATGAATGTCGCTCTAAAATAAACAACATATTAAAGTTGAACAAATGAAAAGCCATTCCAAGTGAATGGCTTTTTTCGTTTCTTGACTTTTTACCCGCTTTATGTTACTTTAATAATATCAATATTTATTTGAATCTGAATAACTCTCGGAGTGCATTTATGAAAAAAATTATTTGTATTTTATGTTTACTCTATGCGGCAGATCTGTTCGCAACCAGTCCATATGATAGCATTTCCAAAAAATTCATTAAAAGCATTAAAGATGTAAATTCGCCAATTGCTGTAATGCCTTTCGATTCCGGAAATGATCCTTCGACCGGTGATGCGGCTGCAAATGAGATGATTGCTTCCTTATCATCAATGAATGCCATTGTTGTTGAAAGACGAAATATGGATAAAATCATGGAAGAGTTAAGTCTTCAACAGACAGGGCTTGTAGATAAAGAAACTGCGACGAAAGTCGGAAAAAGCCTCGGTGCAAAATATCTTGTAACTGGTACTGTAAAAGAATTTAACAGGCCCGGATTTACAAATGTCGGTTTGAAAGTTCAGGCAAGGCTTGTCGATGTTGAAAGCGGAAAAATTATCGCTTCAGAAAATACTGAAGTTGAAAAATCAGACATTACCCCCGCATATAAAAGAAGAGAAGCCGCGGGTTCATTAAATTATCCGGCAATGTTGGGTTTGACTTTCGGGATGAATTATATTGATAATTATTTTACAGGAAGCCGTGAAGTCGAAGATGGTAACAGCGCCTTTTCTTCAGAGGATGAAAGAGTTAATTTAAACGGAAGCGGTTATGAAATTGGATTGCAATATTTTCCACAGAAACAGAACTTCTTTGGATCTTTATGGGAAATATATTATTGTTTTGGCGAATTTTCAAAGGATAATGATGAATGGGAGATGAAAGGAGGAATGTTAAGCTGGAGTTTAATATTGAGGATTCCTCTATGGAGAATTTTTGACGGACTTTCTTTTCTAACACATCTATACGCTGGACCTGGATTCGGATATGGATATTATGTTTATGAACCTGAAAATGATGCGAAATCTGATTTTACTCTGCATAGATTTTTTATTAATGTCAAAGCAGGTTTGGTTATAGGAATTTCTGATAATATTGCATTAAATACGCAATATACATATAATCCTGATAGTGTATCAGGAGGAATCTATATAAGCGAGTATGAAATCGGGAATAATACATATCTTGGTGGAGGTCAGGGAGAGATAAACGGTCATGAACTTCATGTTTCAATAGTTTTTACGCCATGAAGCAGAAATTACAATTTGAAATTTATGATAAATCGTCCGGAATTAGTGACGAAAATAAGAGTTGCAATTATTGTAATTCTCAAATATACACTAATACACAATAAAATGAAATAGATTTTGAAATGATTAAAACTGCTGAAAGGCAGTTTTTTCATTAGGTTATATTCTTGACTTTATAGTAAAATAAACATACAATTAAAAATAATTGGAGTCCGGTCATGAGTAAAGTCAAAGAGAGTGTCCATTTCTCATCATTTTTTACGCCAAAAGATATAATTTGCAGAAAAGAATTTAAAAGCCGAAATGAAGCAATAAAAGAGATATTAAAGATGCTTGCGTATAACCGTGGAATTGGAAACGTAGATGAAGTTTTTAATGCTATCATTGAACGCGAAGAAGGGTTTTCAACTGTTTTAGCCGAAGGCGTGGCAATGCCGCATGCCAGACTCGCAGGAATAGATGATATTATTGTCGGTATTGCGGTTTCAGAAAAAGGGATTGTTTTCACTGATGAAAATCCTGCAGTAAATTTAATAGTTTTAATTCTTACTCCAAAAGACAAGCCATCTCTTTAT
The DNA here is from genome assembly GCA_041306665.1 of Spirochaetota bacterium. GTDB lineage: Bacteria > Spirochaetota > UBA4802 > UBA4802 > JAFGJZ01 > JAFGJZ01. Next base: position 2,517 of record JBFZEW010000357.1, read on the forward strand.
CTTCAGGTTCTCAGTTCATTCAGTAAAGCATTGATTGACAATAAAATCACATCGGCAATTGATTCGCTGAAAGATCCCGAAGATGTGTGGAAATTTTTTAATAGAAAGAATCTTAATCTCCCTGATTACATCTGTGCTGGAGACATCATGTCTGTGAATCCTGTATGTCTGACAGAGCATCAGACTTTAAAAGATGCAATAGATTTTTTTGTAAATAAAAACATGCAGGATATTGCTGTTGTCGACAAGGATGGTGACTTGATCGGAGTCGTTACAGCGTTTGAACTGCTTAAAGTCTGTCTCCCTGATTATATTCTTTGGATGGATGATCTTTCGCCTATAATAAATTTTGAGCCGTTCTCGCACATCCTTCAGAATGAGTCAAACACATGGCTTGCTGAAATCATGTCCTATGAATATGCTGTTGTAAACGAAGACGCGCCGGCAATAATGGTCGCGCAGGAAATTACAAAAAAAAATACTCGCCAGGCCTTTGTTCTTCGTGAAAAAAAACTCATTGGAATTATTACGCTGCAACAATTTTTAAATAAAGTATTAAGAGAATAGAATATGCAAAGTGATAATAACAAAATATCAATAACGCAATTTATGTCACGTATGTTTATCATGTTGGCTGTAACTTGTTTTGCCGGTTTTCTGACATATGTTTCAGGAATGCATTCAGCTAATCAGATGATGGCTGTATCTGTTTTTATTCTGATAATTTCTGCAACATTACTTTTCTGGAATTCGCGACTTGCCATTGCTTTTATTGGAATTGCTGTTCTTCTTGGCGGAAACGTCTTAACTCTCGATCAGATGCTTCGATCAGCCGAACTTGATATTATACTGTTCCTTGTCGGAATGATGACAATGGTAGGTGTCTTAAAAGATCTGGGGCTTTTTACATGGATCATTCAGGTTGTAATAAACATGAAAGGAATGAACGGCAGGCGGTTTGTGGTTACTATTGTTTTTATGTCTGCCGGAATGGCAAGTATTGTTGATGAAGTCACATCAATTGTTTTTATTCTTGCTTTGATTTTTCAGGTCTGCGATACATTAAAAATGAAACCGACCCCGTTTGTAATGATTGCTGTAATCGGAACGAATATCGGTTCAAGCGGGACAATGCTCGGAAATCCTGTGGGAATTTTAATAGGAACCAAAGCGGGTTTTTCATTTCAGGATTTTTTAATATGGGCGACTCCTATTATGTTTGTTTCCCTTTGCGGCGCGCTGGCAGTAGTGCTTATCTGGTATAGAAAAGATATTATTCTTTTGACTGAAAGACTTGAAGCGAGAAGGAAAATGCAGCTTGGGCTTGGACCTTTAGTGAAAATTCCATATAAAAGGGGTCTATTGATTCTTATTTCAGCAATCAGTCTGATTGCGATGCATCATGTGATAGAAAAAGCACTTGGTGTCGAGAAAAACTCATTATTGATTGTAGCCCCTCTTGTTATCAGCGGATT
>JBFZEW010000358.1:0-6921 GCA_041306665.1 Spirochaetota bacterium
CTGGCAAATGTTGACACAAACGCATATAAGAAAGACAATACAATCTTCAAAGCATTTCCCGACATGATCATCAGGCGCATCGGAGACGATGGACTTGGAAAAATTCCACTTGGCTCATATGATTCAATGCCGTACGTCGGCAAACTTCCGACAGGTGTTGAAGTCAATGAAGTCTATAAGCAATTTGAGCAGGGTGCTTTAATGAAGACTGAAAATAATTTCGACATTGCTCTTGAAGGCAGCGGATTTTTTACGGTGTTGACCGAGAAAGGGGAGATGTACACACGCAACGGATCATTCACAATCAACGATGAAGGGATTCTAATGACGCACAATGGAAACCCGGTTCTTGGAGAAAACGGCATCATTCGAATTCAGCAGAACAATTTCATGATCCGCGAAGACGGACAGATTGTTGTTAATGCAGACGAATATGGAGATGCTACCGATCTTGTCGGTCAGAATGAAAATGAATGGCAAAACCAGACTGTTTTAGATAAACTTAAAATCGTTGATTTCGAAAATAAACGTTATCTTGAAAAAAATGGAGACTCTTTTTACCGTGAAAACGAACTTTCAGGTCCGCCTCTTCCTCCTGAAAAAGTTAAAATTTATCAAGGATTCCTTGAAAAATCTAACGTTAATGTTGTTCGTGAAATGGTCGATATGATCGATGTTCAACGCAGTTATGAAGCCAATCAGAAAACAATTACTTCTGCAGATTCCACGTTAGGAAAACTAATAAACGAAGTCGCGAAATAAAATAAAATGGATGACGTTACAATGCGTCATCCATAATTATTATTCTTTCAAGTATTGTTTTTCACTTTCCGACTTTCAAATATTCTTTATCTCCACTACCATCATCTCGAACCTTAGATCCTTTCCGGCATGCGGATGATTCGCGTCAACCATTACGGTTTTATTGTCATAATCAAGCACAGTGACAATAGTTGAATTATTCCCTGAGTTTACGTGAATCCGCATTCCTTTTTTTATTTCAACAATGTCTCCAAAATTTTCACGCGGAATCTGCAATATAAGTTCATCATCGTATTCGCCGAAAGCGTCTTCCGGTTTGAGCTGCACTTCAATAAAATCTGAAACTCTTTTTCCGTACAACGCCTGTTCAGCTTTCTTAAAAATCAAATGCTCACCCATTTTAAATGTAAGCATTTCTTTGTCACGGCTTGTATCGATTATATTTGATTCGGAATCCTTGAGAGAATATTCAATTGTGACAACACTATTCGCTGTAATCATTAAATTTGACATGCAAGTTAAGACTTAAATCTCAAGTTCTCGAACACCGTCGCCGATTACGCAATCATATATTTCTGTTTCCTTGCCGAATTCGGCCTTGAACTTTTCACTTATGACTTTTTTAAATTCAGCGACGTTTTCTTTTTTTACCATGTTAATGGTGCATCCGCCGAATCCGCCGCCCATCATTCGGCAGCCCATTACACCATCAACCTGCAGCGCCCACTCAACCATTTTATCAAGCTCATTTATACTTACTTCATAATTATCACGCAGGCTCTCATGCGATCCCACGAGAAGCTCCCCTGCCGTAATATAATCACCGTGTTTCATCACCTTTTCAAATTCAATTGTCCGGTTTTCTTCGGAAATCGCGTGCAGAACTCTTTTCTGTTCACGCTCAGATAAAACATTTTTATTGTCTTCAAATTCTTTCATTGTAAATTCGCAGACGTATTTTTTATTAAAACCGCATTTATTCAATTTTTTTACAGCAGAATCACAGTCAGCTCTCCTGTCATTGTATCCGCTATCCTTTAATGAATGTTTCACCATACTGTTTACAAGAACCCAATGCACGACATTGGAATCAACTTTAACGTATTCATACTCAAGTGTATTTGTATTCAATAAAACCGCGCAGTTTTTTCTTCCGGCAACGACAGCAAACTGATCCATTATTCCACATGATAATCCGACCAATTCAACTTCTATGCGCTGACCAAGACCTGCCATGTGCGCCTGAGTCATGTGAATTTTCAAAATTGAAGAGAACGCGAGCACAGCGACTTCTGTCAACGCGGCTGAACTTGACATTCCCGAACCGACCGGAATTGTACTTGTGAAACTTAAGTCATAACCGTGATTAAGTGGCCACTTATCTTCAGAAATCAATCGAATTACTCCAGCCGGATAAATCCACCATTTGTCTTTATCAAGTTCGGATTTATATAAATCATCTATTGAAATTTCATCGACGCCCTTGAAAGCAGTTGAGAAAAAACGAAACGATTTTTTATCATTCGGCGATATTACAAGATAAATTGATTTGTCAACCGCGGCTGGCAGGACATGCCCGCCGTTATAATCGATATGTTCACCAATTAAATTAATTCTACCAGGACAGGCAAATACTCGCAAATCACCGGCAGCAGTGAAATTTTCACCATGTATTTTTAATAAGTCTTTTACAATGTCCATGTTAACTCCCGGTTTTATAAGGCGGAAAGAACTTCTCGCCCGTATTCTGTTAGATCAATCATAACACATCTTCCGCAATTCTGGTCAAGATATTTTATAAAACCAAACAGATTTAGCCAGGAAAAAATTGAAAAATCAAGGAAGGAAATAAGAAGCATTTCATTTCTTAGACGTATTTTACTTTTAATTAAAAAATCAAATCCTATTACTTCAAGATGAACCGGATATTTGGAATCGACAAGCATTCCAGCAAGAATGGTACGTTTGCTTTGAAGATTTTCGGCAAGTTCCGGCAATGAAGGAAAAAGCTCAGACCAGCTGATGTTATTCCAGAATGCTTTAAATAGTGATAAATTCAAACCATCATTAGAAAAATTTCCGGCGACTTTTACGCGGCCGAATGATAGATCTACGTATTTTAGCGACTTAAGTATTATTACCAGCTGTTTAGTAAAAATCTTCACCATTTCGGAATCAGTAATATTATATATTTCAGCAATAACCTGGCCTTTTGCGCAGACAAAATCATAGAATTCAGAATCAATACAGCCGTTCTCATCAATCGCTACATAGTTATTTTCAAACAAATCCAGAATAAACATTGTGAAATCAGACGCGAAACACGAATGATAGTTTGCGAACAATAGCGAGTCGGATTTTTTTTCAGAAGACACGTATACGTCTTTTATCAGGAGAGAAGAACATTCATTGCAGGTACTTTTTGTATTATACTTTTTATTTAAAAATGCAAAATTATATTTCGAAAAATCAGAATCGTTCAGCGAATTAATAGGATAAACTCCCTGATGCTGTTCATTAGCATCAAATACTTTTTTCATAAATAAGATTTCTCCGGTTTCAGCTGCTATTAATTGCGCAGGCACCCTTACAGCAGGGTGCCTTTGATTCATATTAATCTATATTAATAAAGGTACATTTATATAAAAATTAATTTAAAGTCAATAACAAATTATCATGTAAATACCCGAAATTAATTAAAAACGCAACTTTTTTTTCATAATTAATTCCAATTAAAATAGTTAGTTACGCATATTCATTAATTATTTATTAATGTTTCAAGTTTTGATTACTAATTATTCTTAATTTTCCGCCATACTCTGCATTTTTAACGTATAGTTATTCATGTTTTACTCATTTTTTCACTTGCATTATTCAACCAATTAAATATAAATTGTTACCCATGGAACAGATAGATCAAATTGCCGGACAAATAGAACAAATTACGACGCCGATTACGAATAAAATCAGATTCATTGAGTACTTGAATGGAAAAGCCGTGCTGATGAAGCATAGCCGGGAAATAATTCAAATACTCACCGAAGCAATCGGAGAAAGAACTCTTGAGCAGTACGAGAATCTTGACAAATCCCGCAAATTCATTTTCGAATACTTTCACCGTTGCGGAACGACTCCGGAAGAGCAGACATATACCGTTAATAATCTGGAAACAGCCAACATTATCGCTGAAATCCGCGGAAACAAACTTCCCGACGAAATAATCCTTATCGCTGCGCATTACGACACCGTCTGCGGCACAGTAGGCGCGAATGACAATGCCTCAGGAATCGCGGCTCTGCTTGAACTTCACCGTTTGCTGAAAAAAAATAAACACAAAAGAACAATCCGCTTCGCAGCGTTCACTCTGGAAGAGCCGCCTCATTTTGAAACAGAGAACATGGGAAGTTTCATTTACGCCAGAAAATGCGCAAAACAAAATGATAACATTAAACTGATGATCTGTCTAGACATGCTTGCATACGGCGGATCATTCGTAAAACAGCAGGTTCCTCTCTCATCAATGCACGGGAAATATCCCGCCAAAGGAAATTATCTTGTTGCTGCTTCACTGCCGACTTACAGCCGATTCACATACATGCTGAAAAATTTTTATAACTCATATTCACGAGTCCCGATTTATGACGTAATTGCACCAGCGTCATTGAAAGGAATTAACAATTCCGATCACGCGTCATTCCATAAGTTTGGAATTCCTAATTTAATGATCACAGATACGGGTTTTTACCGCAGTTCGCATTATCACTCTGAAACTGATACAATGAATACATTAAACTTCAGATTTCTAATGAATAACATCAATAATTTATATAAAACTATTAAGGAAATCTGCAATGTTAAAAAATTTCCTGAAAAAGAAAGTTAAGGTTTTGGAAGAATTTTCATTACGTCTTGGGGTTTTCCGGCACAATTAATCTGAAAGTGAAAGCGATCATTTTTTTCAGAAAGTTTTCCAATCGCTTTTCCTCCGTCAACATTCTGTCCGTTTTTCACGTATATTAAATTTAAATTCGAATAGACTGTCATGTACCGAGACGAATGCGTTACCACTATATAGTTACCATATCCGCGGATGTAGCCGATCTTGCTGATTACTCCCGGCGCGGATGTAATTACATAAGCGCCTTTTGTCGCGACAATATATACACCGATTGATTTCACTCCATCTTCGCCGTCTCTTTCAATATGTCTGACATACTTTGCGGGCCAGCGAAAACTCACATTAGATTTCGGCTGAACAACTGAGTTTTTAACCGTACCTGTCTGTTCAGCCGATCCAGGCAGTTTAAGTTTTCTTCCGACATATAGTTTTTTTGGATCAGACACATCATTCAGTTTTTGCAGTTCCTGAACGCTCACGCCTGTCTTGCGTGAAATTCCGTAGATTGTATCACCTTTTAATATAGTATAATATTTTATCTGCGCTGATATTGTACTAGCCGCTAAGAAAACAAACACCAATGCCGGAAAAAACACGAATTTAATCATCCATGACATAAATACAGGCGACTCCTTTTATCCACAGAAAAGTGCTGAAAATAGCCTTATCTATTCTTCGGCAGCGGGATGGTCAAAATTGAATTAATGCGCAATTTTTATTAGACTTTCTTATTTCATATTTCATTTTTTCATGACACTTTAGCATTTTATCAATAGCGGATGCATTGCGGCTATTTCACATGATTCATATGAAAAACTAAAAGTTCATACATGGAACATCGCAGCTGTCATCAATGTTGATATTTCATTTGAACTGTTTACTAACGAAAAGATCTTTCTGTTTCAGTTTAATCAGAAGGTCAAATCTGCCGAATGGCAGCTGAGCAATACCGTATTGCCTGCCTAAAGTGACAAATCCAAGAGCTCCTTTTAGCGGTTTGTATTTCTTCATCTTTTTCCCTGACAGTTCAGCAATGATATTTTTCACAGCATTTGCAGCCTGAAAATCAATAAGCGCCCCGAGTTTTATTTCAGGCACATTATTTACATCACCCACCGCCCATATGTTCATCACATTATTCATTCTTAAATAATCATCGACAATAATTTGTTTCTGATCATTAACATGCAGAGGAAAATTTTCTCTGACATACTCAATATTATTTTCATTACCGATGGACATATACACAATATCCGTATTAAGTTTTCTACCGGAATTTAAAACTATCATTTTACCGGAATCGCCTTCGTTGATTTCAGCCAACTCATTGAATATTACATTTACGTTCAGAAGTTTGAGAATTTTTGATGCTTTAACCCCTGCAGCCGGAGGCAGAGCTTCAAGTAATCTATTACCGGAATGTATGAGAGTTATGTTTTTATCTGGGAAAGTTTCCGCTATCTCCGCCGCGAGTTCAACCCCGATAGGACCTCCGCCGACTACTGCAACATCTTTCGCTTTAAAAATCTTTTCAGCTTCAGATTCCCATTCAATTTCTCTTTCTTTTATGTTTCGCCTGCTATTAACTTTTAAATTGTAAAATCCACGCACCTGCGAACCTGTGGCAAGAACTGCAAAGTCAAAATACAACTGCTCTCCATTATCCAAAATACCGCAGTTTGTTTTTAGTTCAACAAGTTTCGCCTGAATGTGCCTGCATTCATATAAATCAGATATTTTCCTTCTGATTTTTTTCCCGAATTCCGGATCCACTAATGCCCGCAAAGCCGCGTATGGTATTTCAACATAATCTTTCGGATCAACAATCACAACCTCGGCATCCAATCCGTTTTTTTTTAAATGTCTCATTACATCAAGACACGCTATTCCAGCCCCAAAAATAACCAGTCTTTTCAAATTTCCGCCTTTTCTATTATAAAATTTTTGGAGAATTCCGGATTGAAGGTACATCCATGTTTGACTGAAGATGCGCCAATTACAATGCGTAAAAAAGCTTCACTTCATGCTGAATCCGACTTAATTATTCTTTCAATAAAAAATAAAATTTAATCAAACTTTACGACATGAACATTCCGGTATTTTTTCTTTATCAGCTTAATGTTCTTACTATTGGAATAAAACAGAATTCTATCCGATTTCTCCAACTGTCCGCTGATAGTATCAGATAAAAGACTATCAAAACTATCAAAACTATCAGGTCCGTAAAACTTTATGGTTTTATAAAATATGGCGATGCAGTC
>JBFZEW010000359.1:0-5397 GCA_041306665.1 Spirochaetota bacterium
AATGAGCCGTCGTTTGAAAGAGCGCCCATTTTACAGAACCCGACAAAAGTTTCAGGAGAAAGGTTCGTGTTGACTCCGCCTGCAATTGAAACATCGGCATCGCCGGAAAGAAGTTCTTTCACGGCATTATCGACAGCAGTGAATGATGTCGCGCAAGCTGCATCGACAGTGTAATTCACGCCTTCAAGACCCAGCTGAGCTGAAATTCTTGAAGCCTCAATATTCAGTGCAGCGCCTGTCGGAAATTTCGGCTGACGATTATTTTTCAATTTCGTTTTCAAGTTATCAAGAATTTTAGATTTCTCATCATCCGAGAGGTTTTTAAATTCATCGAGATTATCAAGATAGTATTTAAATTCAGGATAGTACTGCTTTAGTATGAGTTCATCTGTTACAGGATTCGACAGACATGATCCCATAATGACAGATGTTTTTGCTTTAGGAAATTTTTTTGATTTATCAGCTGAATAATACCCGGATGATTCCACTGCCTGCATTGCAGACTGGAGTAAAATCTGCTGACTTGGAGAAATTTCTTCTGCTTCCTCTTTTGTGTATCCGAATTTCTCAAAATTGAATTTAAAATTATCAATCTGCCCGCCAATACCGCTGTAAGCTTTGTCTTCAGCCTTGTGATCAGCATCAAAATATAATTCTTTGAAATCAAACTTTGTGAATTCAGTAATAGAGTATTTTTTTGAAATTATATTATTCCAGTATTGCTCAACATTATCAGCATCCGGATAAACACATCCCATTCCTATTATTGCTATTTCATCATTAAGCTGAGAATCTTCAGAAGTAAGAATTTCCACGGCGTTTAAATTTTCATTCAGACGTTTCTTGTTATTAAAAAGTTTATCATGTATATCACCAATGGTAACAGTGCAGTTATTGAAAATTAACGCCTCGCCGCACATGTAATTTCCGCTTGTCATCTGCTCATCGTCGTCATAATGCTTAAGCGTAACTTTTCCGTCTTTTCCGAACACAGGACTGAATCCTTTCGCGCCGATTAAAAGCGCGCCGAAGTTATCAACTTCATATTCATGTTTTCTGTCCTGAAGCGGAAGTCCCTTTCTTACGCGTTCATGTTCTCTTTCAATCATTTTCTTTGTAAAGACACTTGGAAGAGTCCTTGTTGTAAGACCGATTGTTTCGCCTGTTACGATAGTTTCATCAGCATGACAGATCAGTTCCTGATATTTCTGCTTGATGTTTCCGCATTCAACAATGTCTTTCGTGTACAGATACGCAGTACCAACCTGAATTCCTATCTTTGCCCCAGCTTTAGAAAGCAAAGCAGTCATTCCCGTAACGAAATTTGTTCCCGACGCGGATCCAATTCCACCGGCGAAAATCAAAGAAAGATCTTTGGCTTTTTCCGGGAAAACACTGAAGACCTTCTGAATAGAAAGTTCCCACAATACCGTCGATGTCAAAGCACCGACATGACCGCCGGCTTCATGGCCTTCGAAAATAAATCTTGCGCAGCCGTTCGTCACGCCGTTTTCAAACATTGCGGGTGACGGCATGTGCAGATAGGTTTTAATTCCTTCAGCTTCAAGCTCTTTAGCTTGAACGGGAGTTCCGCCGGCATAAAGCGCGAAAGCGGGTTTATATTTTTTTACCAGTGCGATATGGGTATCAATCATTTTGTTTATGCCTGAAAATCCGATCATGCCGGCTCCCCAAGTTGTAACAGCGCCAGCTGTTTCAGAAAGCATTGCATTGGCGAGATTCTCCGGGAGAGAACCCATTGCCATGAAAGGCAATGCCCCGCCTTCATTAATTGCTTTAGCGAAACCGGCTTTATCAGAAATGTTCGCCATTGGTCCCTGCATCACAGGAAACTTAGTGCCGTGCTCTGTCGCGACCGGTGAATCAGCTTTCATTTGGTCAAAATCTTCGGCAGCATTAAGCGAGTCGGAAATTGAATTCATAAACTCATTGATTACAGACTGAAAAGACGATGTATTTTTTATGAAAGAGTTCGCAAAAACAATGTCCTGACCCATATAGATTAAACTGTGAACGACATCACCCGCATGATCATTCATGAAACGGATATTTTCTTTAATGAAATTATATAACTTTTCATCAGCATCACTTTGTCCGAGAAATTCACTTTCTTTCTGTTTAAGATCTTTTGTAATCTGCGTCGCGAGTTTCGTAAAGAATCTGTAACGTCTGTTAAGCGACGTCCCGCACTTGATTGTATTTTTTTCTTCGATTTTTTTCAAAACTTCTTTGTATTCCGCCGAAACAGGAGATTCATCAGTCAAATACAACTGGGAATCCAGGACAACACCGCTCGCGCCTGCCGCGAAGAAACCTGCGCCGGTATAATGACCTACACCGCCATGAGCGAAAACAGGGTATTCATCTTTTTCGACATACCACTGCATGAGAATGAACGTCGAGAACTGCGAAATTCTTCCGCCAGCTTCGTTCCCTTTAACGATCAGCGCTTCGGGAGAAATCTCTTTAAGCAATTCTGATGGAATTATATTCAAAGCTTCAATGATAACCTTATATCTGATAAGCTTATATTCTTTCAGAATATTTATGTCTTCAACTTCATCATAATAAAAAACAACAGCGTTAAGATATTTAAAAAATCTCGCGCAAATGAAATCGATCAGCTGACTGTCTTTTGCATTTATTCTAACACCGAAAAGTCCTTTATTATCCTCAAGTTCGTTTATGTGGCTGATGATATCATCCATCTGCATAAACTCTGTATCAAAAACCGGAAGTGTTCCGGCATTATCAGCTGCTTTGAAATAATTGCTGCATTTAATTCCTGCCGGGTTATAAACTATTACCGGAAATTTCGAATCAATAACTTTGCGTATCATAATGTTCTCCTGTTAATTCTCTTTTTTATCATCAATATTCATGTATTTTCTGTCCGATCTCTTTTCACCGACACAGCCGTTAAACAAAGTTTCTAGAATAACCGGAATCTCGTCAGTTAAAGGATATGACATGTCTGCGCCAAACCATTTGTGGCATACACCGTCGACAAAACCGAACATGCCGTAAATTACAGTAAGGTAATCAATTCCTTTTACTTTCAAATCCTTGTTTAATGAAATTATGCGCGCTTTAAGAAGCGGAAGGTTTTGAGTCATATATTTATAAAACCGGGTTTTACCGGCAATTGTATTCGCGGTTACATCAGAATTCTGAATTAAATTATAAACATCAGGATTATCGTTAATGAAATGCACCCAGTACTGAACCATTTCAACAAGACCGTCAATAATGTCATTGTTGCGGTTAAAAATATCTGCAATGTTATTTACGATACTCCGGTATTCTTCTTCAAGAAGCGAATCCAGCAGTTCCTCTTTGCTTTTAAAATAACGGTAAAGCGAGCCTTTTCCGACTCCGGAGGTAGCTGCGATTTTATCCATTGTCGCGCGGTGAAAACCTTCTTCACTGAAAACTTTCAATGCAGCTTTGAAAATTAGTTTCCTTTTGCTGTCTGGAGAAAATTTCTGCTGATCCATATCGACCAAAGGCAGGAGCGATATGCTGATAATTTTTTCAAGATTGATCGGTGAAATTGAAATTTTTTCAATTCCGTTAAGTCGGCATTTTTCCAGCGCAATTTTAAAAAGCTTCGCGGCCGCATCAAACATATTCTTCTGCGCTAGATATTCAATAATTCCATCGACATAATCAGAAACCCAGCACTCAAGCAGATTCTCGCCTGACTTATCTTTTTTCAGTGAATTATTGCGGATTATGTGATCCGTGATAATCTCCCCGAATTTATATTCATCAAACACTCCGTTTGCAGAAAAATACTGTCCTAACTCGTTATATAGCAGCAATTTAATCTCCTTGTCACTGTTTTTCAGAATCCTAATTATGCGTTCGTTTTCCATATTAACTCCAAACAAATTCGGACTGACCAGTCCGTCCATACTTCAAAGGTGTGAATAGTGTCAAATAATTTCCACAATAATTTTCATTTTTTTGGATTTTTTTTTATTTTTCTATACATTCTAAGTTTTTTGAACATGTTTTTTATTATTCGAAAACGATTTAATGAGCATTATTAAAAATATTTTGATTATTAATTTTAATAGAATGCAGACCGGGGAATGGTGAATTTCAAGTAGTTTTATATAATAATTTGACGCATAATTCTTATATAATTAAAATTATCACTCGTTAATTGAAATGTAGTCATGCGAATAATTATTTAACATTTCTTTGTCATATGTTCAATACACTTTCTGTCAAAATACCCAAATATCGTCTGACGATAGTCTGTCATGTCGCCTGACGATCGTCAGACGACAATGTATGATACAAAGTGATTATCAAAAACGAAGGAAAATAAGTTTAAATTTTGAATGATGCCATTATGAAACACACAGCTGCCGATAATTTCAATGTTTTTAAGCGGCTCATGAAAACCTCTGCCAATGAATTTCAAATAAGCCTCTTTCCCAGTCCAGATTTCATAAAACTTGCTCAAATGAAGCATATCATGAACAGCATAATCAGCATTATTTATTTGAGAAAACTGCATTCTTTCATTTTCAGTGAACGCGACCTTCGCAATGCTATTAATATTTTTCGGAATGATTTCCTCCATATCAACTGCAGCCATGGATTTCAGATTTTTACTGATAATAATTACACTGTATTTACCTGAATGACTCAGTGAAAATGGAATTTCCGGGAATTTGAAGATATATGGAGCACCTTCACTTTTATATTGAACTTCAATCTCGGGGGAATTTAAATCCGGGTACATAACTATGACTGAATTTTTAACAAGATACCTGCCTGCAATCCATTCAGCCTGCTTTTTCAAAGACTTGAAACCTAAAATCTTGCCTATTTCATCACTTGAAAACCAGTTTTCAAGTTTTTCCTGTGACATTCTACATGGTCCCATAACTGCATAATTCTGCTGTAATTCTTCACCTGTTGTTTTCAAGAAAATATCATGAATATTCCCGAAATAAATACGAGTATCATCGTTAATTTGAATTTCTTTTGCAAAAATGTCATCATTCATATCACTTCTATACACGATTCAACAATTTAGTCAATAAAAGAAAATTTGTTGTTGGGTTCGGAATACGGCAATCAACGACGTGTAATCAGTAATAAGTAATCAGTGTTGAGGGATTAGTGATTAGTTTGAGGGCGATTACGTTTTTTCGCCACACCCACTATGTCAAGCAGCAGTTAATTTTTTTTTAGATTCTTCATAAAATATTTCACTTTCCCATATTTTATAAATGACTTTTATCCACTTATTTGACAAAGCCCTTAGAGAAACTGAGTGAGTTTTGCCTTTAGCCTTTTGTCTGTCATAATATTCCCTAGCCCATGCTGAATTCCGCAATGAAGCAAAAGCATATT
>JBFZEW010000360.1:0-7678 GCA_041306665.1 Spirochaetota bacterium
AAAAAATGTAAAAGAAAACACATTGAATTTGAATTTTTTTTCTTAAACCTGTTAATTAGCAGGTTATAAGCAGGTTATAAGCAGGTTTAAGACAGGTTTAAGACAGGTTTAAGACAGGTTATAAACAGGTGTGGAACAGAAGTGTAATAAAATTAAAGTTTTGAAAAACTAATTGATTTCAATGGAGCATGTTTTTATATTAGCCAAATTGCGGTAAATCTTAGGTATTGCATTTTATTCCATAGGAGATGAAATTTGTCATTACTAATCTTTGATAATGTGTGTTACAGATATAAAACCGGATTTCGAGTTGTTGAAAACATGGATTTTGCCGTAAAAAGCGGGGAAATTTTCGGAATTGCGGGTGAAAAGAAATCGGGTAAATCAACCGTGATAAATTTAATTACCGGAATGATTCGTCCATTTAACGGCTATATAAAAATCAATAATACTGTCGTTAATGATGTCAAAGTTAAACACAGAAAAATTTCTGCCGTTTTTTCTGAACCGGTTGTTTTTCCTACGTCTAAAGTAATTCATAATATTACAATTCCGCTGAAGAATTATAAAAACGAGTCCTACTTTCATGACAGGAAAATCATTAAAGTGTGCGAGAGACTTAAAATTGACGGTATTCTGAACAAGAAGCCGAGGCTGATATCGGATTATCAAATGCAGCTCGTTTCACTTGCGCGAGCCATAGTAAAAAATCCTGAAATTCTAGTTCTTGATGATCCGTGCAAAAATATGAGCCTTGTTGAGCGTAAGGAATTTATCGCTTTTCTGATTGAACTGAAAACTATTTTCAGTCTCACGGTTGTTTACGCGTCTGAAAATGTTAAGGAAGTTTTATCTATTTCCGATAATTCCATAATCATTAATAACGGTAGAGTCCTGCAGTCAGGTTCTTCCGATGATATTTATTCTTCTCCGAACAACAGAGAAATTATTGAGCTGCTCTATGACAGACAGATAAACCGTTTTGATGCTTTATGCAGAAAAAATGAAGATGATATTTATTTTTCTCTCGGTGATAATATTAATTTTCTTCCTGCAAAAAATAAATATGATAAATTCAGACAGTACATTGACGGTAAAATTGATATTTTAATTCCGGCAGTTTCATTTTTAATTAAAGAAGATGACAGTCAGGGAGGGATAAAATGCAGAGTTGATTTCGTTGAAAACTTTATGGATTATAAAATCATTCACTGTTTAACTCAGACTAAGAAATACCTTATTAAAACATCCTCTGCGCTGAAATTTTCGCGTAATCAGTTAATACAAATCGTTCCTGATTTCAGGAAGATATATTACACTGACAAGAATAATGGGAAAAATATTCTGTATGTATCCGGTGAACAATGAATATTGTAATTATAATTTGTGTGTTTTTTTCAGTTTTAATTTTTACTGCGTCGATTTTATATGTTTTCAAAAAACATCGCTTTTTGCTGCTTGTTTTCCCTTTCATGATTGCTGTTCCCGGTGTTTTTAATCTTTATAAAATATGGAGTTTCATGTTCACAAATTCAAGATATAGTTTTATAAACAGAATTTTAGATCATTCCGGAAATGATTCGCTGAAATTATATATTACGAATGAGATTGTCTTCGCGGTTTTTTTCATCTGGTTTATTTCTCCGCTAAATGCCTGCTTTCTTCTCTATGGAAAATATTATTCTCGGAAAAATGTCCTTTATGCATATGAAGAATGCGGATTGTCATTTTTTCAAAAATATTTTTTCAATTATTTTAAAATATTAAATATACGAATATTTATTCTAATCTGTGCGAATTTTATATTGTTTGTTTCATTTTATGCTTTATTATCCGGTAAACAGATATGAATATTTTCAATTTAATGAAAATTTCCAATAATATTTTCCGCGCATTAGTGATTATTGTTTTTTTCTTGTTTATGCTGTTTCCTCTTCAATGGTATCTCGTAGATTCCTTAAAAACGGATACGCAGAAAATCGTATCTGCCGAAAAAATTCTTCCGTATAATTCAGTAACTGGGGAAATTGAAATTGAGTGGGGAAAATATTTTAAAAAAATTACCACGTTAATAATTAACATTGACGTTATAGGTAAAATTAAATTAGGTGCTGTCCTTGTCGTGATTTTTTCAGGAATGTATTTTTTCTCGATTTTTATTCTAAATAAATCTTATGCGAATTATTTATCAAACAGCATCATAATAATTTTTAATGTCATATTATCTTTTTTATTTTTCCGGTTGTTTCAGAGTGACATTGAACTCCCGGATACTTTAATGATATCTTTTATTGTTTCTATCATTGCCATGGCGTCATATAAAAAATTTTTCAGTAAGGAAATTCCGGTGCAAGTGAAATATTTACAGTTTTTTCCGGAAAGATTTTTACATGTAAGCGTATTGCTCTTTAAAAACTACTTTAAATATATTCTATTTCTATCAATAATTTCGCTTGCATTTATAAGTTTCAATTTTTTATAAAATTTATTGTTTTACTAAAATTTTAATCATTTAATAGAATTAAATAAAATAAGACCATTTTTGAATATTGTTTGACATTTTTATGCTGTTTTATAGAGTTAAAAATTATAATGGGTATGAAATGAAAAATTTAGGAGTTAATTAATGAAAAAATTTATCGCGATATTAATGATCATGGGACTTTTAGTCGTAACTGCATGTACTACAAATACACACGTTGTAGGTAAAGGTGCAAAAGGAACAACTGTTGTTGAAGCTACTCAATGGTATGCTGTTTGGGGTCTAATTCCAATAGGTACACCGGCAGATAGCAATAAAATGGCTGGCGGCGCTGCAGACTATACAATTACAACTCAATACACAGCAATAGATATTATTATTTCTATGTTTACACAATATGTTACAATCACAAGACGTACTGTTACTGTAACAAAGTAAGTGAAATACAACATACCCATTATAAATTTAACTTTGGATTTTATTAATGAAACCTAACTTGACGGCAGTTCTCATTTTTATATTTTTAATGTATGGCTGTTCCCCCGACAAAGAAAACGATAAATTAGAAATAAAACGGCTTTCATTCACAGAAAATGACAGTTTGCTTGCCGCCTCAATTGAATATACCGATCTTAAAATTAAATTAAAATCTCCAATAAACTCTGTTGAGTTATCAAAAAAAGAAATTTCCGCAGTTTCAAATCAGCTCCAGAATCTCAGTCTGGATAATTACTCGTCCGAAATTTTTAATATTTTTATTATTAAGGATAAAAATATAATTTTTTCCGTAAGCAAAGTTGTTAATAATAAATTTGAATCATACGCCGAACTTCTGCAGTTTTTAAACGCAAATTATCTGCCCGATTTTAAAAACAGACGGTTCATTGAATTTTTTAAAGATGATGTTTATATGGCTCAGTTCATGTGCTTCAATGATAAAAATCTTGTTTTAAAAACATTTATAAAAAACAAGAGCGGGAATGATATTGAACTGAATTTTCTCATGCCTGCTGAAGAGTATAATACGTTTTCTAAAACAATTGAAAGTGTAATCGCTTCCGTAAAATATATGTGATTTCTTATCAGTTCCGAGCATTAAAAACGTAAGAGAATTTCTGAAAACTAATGTTTTGATGTTCCCGTGCCAGCACAGGTGCTGAAAAAATCAATATTTACGATTTTATAAAAAATGTAAATACTTGTTTTGAAAATGGCCATAATTATCAGGCTTTACTTGTAATATTTTCCGCATATTCCCATATATTTCTTTACAAACTATAATATCAGTGCTAACATAAATGGTGATATGAATTTTAATTTTTGTATTACTATTCCGCAAAACTGGTTTGATAAATGAAAATTTTATTAGTCGGGGATAAGGAATCTACTTACTTATGGGATTACTTTGACTACGAAAAATTCAAGGATATTGATTTTATAATCTCGACCGGAGATTTAAAGTCTTCGTATCTTCAATTTCTTGTTACCATGATGAATGTTCCCTTGTATTATGTGCCGGGAAATCATGATAAAAATTATATTCAGAATCCTCCGGATGGATGTATCAACTGTGACAGCCGATTGGTCAGGCATGATACACTCAATCTTGTCGGATTCGGCGGCAGTTTGGAATATAATGGAGGTCTTTTCCAGTATAAAGAAAAGGAAATGCATAAAAAATTCAATAAGTTAAAAAGCAGTATTTTTTTCAAAGGAGGAATTGATATTCTTTTTTCGCATGCTCCAGCCTTCGAATTAAATGACGGCAAGGATGTATGTCATCAGGGTTTTAAAACCTACGTTGAAATAATTGAGAAATATAAACCTAAATATTTCATTCACGGGCATCAGCACTTAAATTATAAAATACAGAACAGGGTTGTTAAATACCAAGACACTACAATTATCAATACCTATGAATATTTTGTTTTAGATTATGATAATCCGCCTGTTGACTGATTATTCAATTCCAAGTTTTTCAGTTAATGGATCACTTGAATTGATGTCTTTCTTTTTAGGAATTACTCCAACAACATTATCTGCAAACCAATCCATTGAAATAATGCAGTCATAAGTTGCATTTTCACCTTCAGCTACCATTAGGTTTCCTGATTGATCAAATATAGGACCGCTTAGAGGATTCAGTTCGTTCTGCATTATCATTTTACGTAAAAATTCAATAAGCTGCTGAGTTGACCGCGGCACATGAGTTGTTGAATAAAAAATATCAAGCAATCCTGAATCCATTCCCCACCAGAAATTTAATCGCTTTGAATCATTCGTACCTGAATCGAAAAGCAGCCGGCTTGTATCATTAAGGATGCTTTTCACGACTTTTTCATAAAATATTCCCCAGTGCCACATGATAATTCCAAAATGAATGTCAGGTACAAACTTCAGCTGTTCTACGTCATATTTTGGAGAAAATAATCCGTAGCCGCGGGATTTTTCACCGGGCTTAGGCAGATCATCCTGGCAAATTAAATCGGCATCGGCATTAAGAAGCTCTGATATTGGTTTGGATGAGTAGGCATCCGGATCCCACTTGTAATTCCATTTTACGAGAATAAGAGCATTCGGGTTTACGAACTTTGCCCCCTGCGCGAATGCGTTAATGCCTGATATTACTTCCGGTATGGGATAATGCGCGATGTAGCCAATCATATCAGTACGGGTGATTGAACCTGCAAGTACGCCGAGCAGAAAACGGACTTCCTGAACGCGTCCGTAAAACGCGCTTACATTTTTATATGAATGGGAGCTTGAACAATTTAGAAACTTTATCTTCGGGTACTCCAGCGCGGTCTTTAAGGTCGAATTCATGTATGTCGGACTTGTTGAAATAATAAGATCCATTCCTTTTTCTGCGAGCTGTTTAATGCTGTTATATGCTGTTTCATCCTGGTTGACATTGTCTATATATGTGGTCTGGACACTTTTTTTGAATACGGTTTCCAGGTGGCGGCGTCCTTCATCATGCGAATGCGTCCATCCTGATTCCTCAATATTTTTCGCGTAGATGAATCCGATTTTCAAAGGTTTTGACGGAGTGAATATGCTCGCGATTGTAGTTAAGACGGTTTTATTTTCTATTTCCGGAGCGTCAGTTAATAAGGAAATTTTTGATTCGCTCATTTCACGGATTTCTTCAAGGAATTTTTTAATTTGAGGTTCATCATCTTTTGTGATTTGTTGAGGAATGCCGTAGATTTCAATGTATTTTAAAATCGCGTCGCCTGTCGTGATTTTTAAATTTTTTCCTCCATTGTCATGATAAATGTGCCGGAATGGATTATAAACTCTGTTTACAAAATGTCGATATTTTGTGCTGTTAAATCCGGTTTCCGGATCATAGTTGTCCAAGAAAGCATCAAGTTTCGCGAAGCATCCCGACTGAGAAAACCAGATTGTAAAAATACCTGTTTTCATGTTGAAATCCATAAATTCAAAATAATGCTCAATTACGGGGTCATTGGTTTTTCTCGGAATAATTCTTCTGACATCGGCAGAAACAGAAAATGCTTCCGAAAATTTAAGAACGCTGACGCGCTTATTCCCTTCAATGACATAGAACCAGTTAAGGTATTCGTAAGCTGTTATGCTGTCGCGGATTCCTTCGTTAGTGTGAGCTTCGAAAAGTTTCATCCATTTTCCGGCAAACTCGGAATCAGGTTCCGCGAGAGGAAGGAAATTTTTCGTAAAAGCCGTTGAACGGGAATGTGAATTTGTCCCAATTATTTTATTCAGAGGAATTTCTTTGACACCTAAGGATATTTCAGAGCCGACATCTGCATTTTTTAAAATACCGTCAAGCGACGGCAGATATCCGCTTTTCCCTTTGGCTATCTGGGAATAATAAATCGCTTTCGCTTTTCTGTGCGCTAATTTATATGTGTCAAGAGATGTTCCAAAATACATTTTTTTCTCCTGATTGAATTTAATCTAATTATAATATAAATTGATTAAATGAGTCAATGATATTTTAAATAAAATATTTTATAAATTCATGCTTTTTAAAATACCGACCGTAAGCAATGCCTGAGCGGTATAATAGGTTGAAAGAATGGGTATTTGACTCCGATATATTTTTTTTATGAACTTTTCGTAAGCAATAGTCGCGTCGGAGATAAAAAATAAAATCGCTCCGCCTGAATAAAAATATGATGTCGACATCCTTAAGTCTAAAGCTATCGCGAAATAGACCATTATGGAAATTCCTGCAATATAGATGATTACAGGAATTAGGAATTGTTTCCGTTTTTCGGGATTCATTTTTTTTTGGAAAATATAGTAATATATCAATGCTGCGGAAGTAATCATTGAAAAAAGAGCAGGATTAAAATTACTTCCCATTTTTACGAAGTATGTAATATAAAGAATATGACCTGCTAAAAATGAAGCCATTCCGGAAATAAGAAATCTGTCTTTAATCAGAAGAAAATCTCCAAGAAGAGCGAAGAACATTCCGCTAATGAAAAAAGAATATAATGATATCAGTTGTGAATTTTTCACGGCAGAATAAATCATCACTGTAAGATAAAGCATCAGCGGTATAGGTTTGTATATGATGTATAATTCCCTTACTTTTTCAGAAGTATATATTGAGAATATTCCGATAAATAACGCTAATCCGATAATAATATAATACTTAATCATTTAATCCCTGTATTTACATAAAAATATTTTACTTTTAATTATAATGCGGTATGATATAAAATAAAAGAAAATAAATTTTAAAAAGGTTAAAATGAAATATATCGGTTTTTTTATGTTTTTATTGTTTTCTGCTGTTATTTACTCTGCAGATGGTTTGAAAGAAGACTTTTATAATTTGTCATCATGGGATAAAGTTAAATTTCAGAAAATAAAATATCAGAGCAGCTATGATATTGATATGAAGTCAGATGTTTTAGTGTTAAAATCGGACAATAGTGCTTCGGCATTAATCAATAAAAGAAATTTTAATGTTTCAAAGGCAACTTCATTGAGATTCAAATGGAAAGTAAAATCAGTCATTTCCGGAGCTGATGGTAAATTAAAGAAAGCTGATGACTATGCAGTGCGGATTTACATTATGTTTAAATACGATCCCGAAAAAGCATCAGCATGGGAAAAAACTAAATTTGGTGCTCTTAAAGCTATTTATGGCGAGTATCCTCCGGTTTATACTCTTGCATATGTGTGGGCAAATAAAAA
>JBFZEW010000361.1:0-3277 GCA_041306665.1 Spirochaetota bacterium
CGTACAATTGTTTTTCACTGCTGGCGAATCGTACAGCAAGCGAGCGCGGATTTAAAATTACTTCGAGCAGGCAGTCTGCCCACTCAAGCGAGTTGATTCTATTTTTCATGGCATGTACCTGTATTCTACAATTGAATAAGATGTTCCCGCGAATGCTCGATTGACCGGATTCACGTTACCTACCATTCCCTGTAAACCGGAAAAAAATTGTTCGAACGGTGAAAGAGTTGTTTCATAAACTGGCGCTGACTCAGAAACTTTCCCCATTTCCTTTGCTTTTTTAATTGCCTGCTCAAATCCGCCGATTTCATCGACAAGTTTCGCTTCTATCGCCTGCGCGCCGCCCATAATCCTTCCGTCCGCGAAAGGCCGGATATCGTCGATCGGAATGTTTCGTCCGAGAGACACATCCTTCAAAAACTGATTGTACGAAGAATCAACAATGCTTTGAAGCAGCGCGACTTCATCGACTGATAATTCGCGGGATGAAGACAGAATGTCTTTATATTTTCCGCTTTTAATGACGCTCATTTTTATTCCAAGTTTTTCAAAAAGATCTCTGAAATTCGGAGCCGCAATAATAACGCCAATTGATCCGGTTAAAGTTCCATGATTCGCGAAAATACGATCGCAAGCTGACGCTGTATAGTATCCGCCGCTCGCGGCAAGATCACCCATTGAAGCAATGATTGGAATTTTCCTCTCCGTGCTGCTTCGGATGCTCATAATTTTATTGAATATTTCCTGCGTCGCGCCGACAGTTCCGCCGGGAGAATCAATGCGGATTACGATTGCTTTAATGTCGGGATTTTTTGAATAATCATCAAGTTTTTTTACAATCGCTTCGGCGCCGGAAATCTGATTTAATAAACCCTGTTCGCCATACATTGAAATAGCGCCTGTAATTCTAACAATTCCGATTCCGGGACCGGTTTTGGAAAGATTTATTGAAGTAGTCTGCGTTTGCTTATTCATTTTTAGACTGATATCAACGAGTGATATGATAACTGAGAACGCGATTAATGCAATCAATGCAACGAGCATTTTTCTGTCTTTTTCCATGTATTCACCTGATTTTTTTTTATTTAATATTATTAAAATATGATGTATTATAAGTCAATAATTTAAAAGGATAATATTCATATATGCATTTTATTGACGCCCACGCGCATTTAAACGCTTCAGTTTTTAATGCCGATAGAGCTAAAGTTATTGAATCTGCATGGGAGCATGGAATAAAAGCGATAATCAATTGCGCGACAGAATTCAATGAATGGGAAGAAATCTTGCTTCTTTCAGAAAAATACAGCATTCTTAAACCTGCATTAGGCGTGCATCCATGGTACATTCCGGAAAATTACAATGAACTCTTTAAATCAATCGACAGAAACATTTTCAAGAAAGTAAATGCTGTTGGCGAAATTGGACTTGATACAAAGTTCTGCAAAACTGATATCAATCTGCAGAAAAAAGTTTTTACCGATTTTATGATTCTGGCAAAGGAATTCGAACTGCCTGCGACAGTTCATTGCATAGGAGCTTTCGACGAACTCATAGATGTTATAAAAAAAACAGGACCGTTTAAAAATGGAATTGTACTGCACGCATTTAACGGCAGCAGCGAGCTGGCGCAATCGTTATTTAAATATAACATATATTTCTCCATTGGCGGAATAATAACTTTCATGGACAGTCAAAAACGCGCATCCATGATTAAAAAGATTTACCCTGAAAGAATGCTTCTCGAAACAGATTCGCCCGATATACCTGTGGCATTGAAAAAATACGAACGTAATTGCCCTGCAAATATTATTTTTATTGCAAACGCGGCGGCAGAGATTTTAAATGAAACAATAGATAAAGTTGCCGGAAATACGACTGCTCTTGCAGAAAAAATATTCGGAGTGTAAATGAGATTTTCACGTACTGAACTCCTTATTGGAAAAGAAAATATTGAGAAACTGCGCAATGCGCACGCGGCCGTATTCGGCATCGGCGGTGTCGGCGGTTATGCTGCAGAAGTTCTTGCGCGCAGCGGAGTCGGTGAAATTTCCCTTTTCGACTGCGACACTGTTGACGTGACCAACATAAACAGACAGATTCACGCGCTGGACTCAACTGTCAATGAACTCAAAACGGAAGCTGCAAAAAAAAGGATACTGGACATCAATCCTGACTGTAAAATAAATTTACATTCAAACCTGCTTACAGCGGAAAATATTCATGACAGTTTCACTGATTTTAAATACGCGATTGATGCGATTGACACTGTATCAGCCAAGGTTGAGCTGATTTTTGAACTTTATTCAGAAGAAATAACTTTCATTTCTTCAATGGGCAGCGCGAATAAACTTGATCCTTCAAAAGTTGAAATTACCGATATTTCTAAAACTCACAACTGTCCGCTTGCGAGAATAATAAGGAAAAAGCTAAAAGAAAAAAATCTTTTCAAAGATGTGCCTGTTGTTTTCAGCGCTGAACTCAATTACACCAGCACGGCGATTCTTCATGAGCGAAACGAAATTACCGGGAAAAGACCGCAGGGAACAATCAGTTACATGCCCCCGGTTTTCGGACTATTCGCGGCTTCGTACATTATCAGAAAAATCATTGAATGCTGATTTTTTAAATTCCCAGTATAAGTTTCGCGCAGGTGAAATATATCGTGATTCCACCCATGTCGACAAGAGTCGCCAGAGCAGGCGATGAAAACACCGCCGGATCAATTTTCATTTTCGTCGCAAGAATCGGAATAATTGCTCCAAAAACCGTCGACCATATTACCTGAATTGCGAGAGCGAGCGAAATTACGAATGCAATGAGATTAATTGAAAACCGTACTGGAATTTCTTCACCGTGAGAAAAAAGCATAACTCTTCCGAATGTCATTGCCGCAAGACATATACTTAACATGAAACTGATGAAAAATTCTTTTTTAATTACTTTAAAAATATCTTCAGGTCTTAACTCATTCAAAGACAACGCGCGGAGAACAACGGTTGCAGACTGTGAACCTGTGTTTCCGCCTGCCGCGTTTAAAAGCGGCATGTAAAACGTGAGAATAATCAAAGTCTCAAGAGTACTTTGAAATCCCTGAATTATCATTCCCGTTAAAAGGCCGAATCCTCCTAAAATAATTACCCACACTACCCGCTTTTTAAAATGATTAATTATCGGAACTTCGAGATATGTTTTTTCAGAAACCGCGCCGCTGATACCCATCAATCGTTCCATGTCCTCGGTCTGCTCGTCCTGAATAATGTCAATCGCGTCATCA
>JBFZEW010000362.1:0-2485 GCA_041306665.1 Spirochaetota bacterium
TTTTGATGAGTCTCCGCCGAATTTCAAATCTATCTTGTAAACATGTAAAAAATCAAAATATTTCCCGTGAATATTTTTAACATAATGAATTGAATGGGTGTCTGATTTCGGAATAGGTTTAAGGAGTAGATCATGATCTTTTACGAATTCAGGAATTATTCTTTTAAAAATTTTATCAAAATCATGTTTTTGTGAAAATGAAATTTCTTTAACACTGAACTGCGGAACGGAAATTTCTTCATTGATCGTTATGAATTCATTTTTCAATTCATTGATAAAAATTTGTCCCGAAATATTCACGCTTTACCTCTTATTATAGAAAAATCATATAAATTAAAACTTCAATGTCAAGTCTAAAATAGCGCGTAATAACTGCCATTATTGTGGTAGGATGGTATTATTTTTTAAAAAATACAAAAAAGATTTGAAACAATGTTACGAAAAATTCAAAGCTCTCGGCGAAGAAACACGATTCAGGATTGTAGCCATACTCGCTGAAAGCAAAATAGAACTTTGCGCCTGCGAGATTATTGATGTTCTCGGTAAGCCGCAATATACAATTTCAAAAAGCATGGCTGTTCTGACTAATTGCGGTATTGTAAATGAACGGCGCGAAGGAAAAATGATGTACTATTCGCTTAATGATTCAGACGTACAGGTTGCGGCACTTATTAATTCTGTAAACGCGACTTCAAGGACGTCATGCGGGAATAAAAAGGATTTTGAGAAAATTAAGAAAAAACTTTCGCAACGCAAAGACGGAAAATGCATCTCAAACTGTTGATATTTTTTTAACAAACACATGCACTTTTGCACATAATTACATATTAAAAAGGAGATAATTATGAAAACAACATCATTTATCGGAGCAGGGAGAATCACGGGAATTCTACTTCAGGGTTTGCAAAATAAAAACATGCTATTCGAAAGCATCGATGTTTTCGACATAGACGAGAAGGCAATCGGAAAAATTCAAAATTCTTTTCCATCGGTTAGGAAATCAGAAACCATCAGCGACGCCGTGACAAACAAAACACTGCTGATCCTGGCTGTTCATCCTCCAGTTTTCAAGGAGATTGCCGCGGAAATACGCCAACTTATCGACAGCAGAACAATAATACTTTCTCTTATTCCAAAAATCACAATTGATAAATTATGCGCAGCTTTTCCTGAAAACAAAAACATTGCGCGAATGAATCCGAATGCGCCATCAATCGTGAATGAAGGCTACAATCCAGTATCTTTCTCCAATAAATTTGATTCAGAAAAGAAGAAAGAATTTACTGCTGTGTTTTCAGTTCTTGGTGACATGCCTCAAACAGAAGATGCCCTTATCGAAGCCTTTGCCGTAATCACAGCAATGGGATACACTTATTTCGATTATCAATTTACTGCGCTTATTAATAAAGCTATAGAGTTCGGAATTGATGAAAAATCAGCAAAACTGGCAGTAATGAAACTGGCTATTGGAACAGCGAAAACAATTTCGTCCGACTTTGTTCGTGGAGAAGAAAAACTGAATCTGGTTCCGGTGCGGCCTCTCGCGGAGATTGAATCTTCATTGAAAAATGCATTTAACGAAAAACTATCTGAAAGATTCAGCATGCTGAAAAGCTGAAATTATCAAGACATCTTGTTTTATATAATCGGCCAGTTTACCATAATGGCTTTTTATATAAAACAAATTTCCAAAATTGCCTTCAAACCCGGCACTAACCATATAATAATTATTGATTTTCTAAAAAACTAATCAGCCTTCGGCTTGTCGTCCACTGCTCTATGAGAATTCAACCTAATCGCTGGAGCAGCTCCATCCCCTTTCCTTCGAATCCGGAAATCACAAAATCTGCCGCTTGCAAATTTTCAGGTGATCCAACACCAATCACATGAAAATTTCCTCTGCGTGCAGCTTCTATTCCCGCTTCAGCGTCTTCGAACACAACACAATTTTCCGGTGCTAAACCGATTTCAGACGCTCCTTTTAAAAAAACCTCCGGATCCGGTTTCGCGGAAGCAACTTTATTTCCGTCAATTACCGCGTCAAAGTATGGCATAAGCTTCAGATTATTCAGAATAAATCCGGCATTTTTACTCGCTGATCCAAGCGCGATTTTAATGCCGTTTTGCTTTAATAAATTGAAAAAATTCACGACGCCAGGCAGGATTTCGCTTTCGTCCATTTTCAGAATATATTCGACATACCATTTATTCTTTTTCTCAGCAAGTATATGCTTTTCTTCATTGTTTATTTCAACCTTTCCGAGATTTAAAATTATTTCCAGCGACTGCGCGCGGCTGACACCTTTCAGCAGCTCATTATCTTTTTCAGTAAATTTAATTTTCAATTTATCTGCGAGTCTTTTCCATGCCAGATAATGATACTTTGCAGTATCCACTACGACTCCATCCAGATCGAATATTGCACCTTTTATTAAATTCATATTGTCATCCACTCCTGTCTTAAACCTGTCTTAAACCTGTCTTA
>JBFZEW010000363.1:0-4377 GCA_041306665.1 Spirochaetota bacterium
CAATCATATCCGTAAAAGTTTTTTCTCTTTCTTCGCTTGTGGTTTCTTCATGAGTGATTAAACTGTCGCTGACTGTCAGTATTGAAAGCGCTTTCGCGTTATATTTCGCCGCAATTGTGTAAAGGGCAGTAGTTTCCATTTCAACCGCTAATATTCCATATTCTGCGAATTTCTTAAACCAGTCAGGATTGTCCTGATAAAATTCATCGCTTGAAAAAACCTGTCCGACTTTAACATCGATGCTATTCACTGCAGCTGCAATATACGCGTTGAGTAAAAGAGTGAAATCCGCAGTCGGAGCAAAATCACATCCATTGAATTTTTTCTGATTTACTGTTGAATTCGTCGCGCTGCTCATCGCGAGAATGACATCCCGAACCTTCACGTCGCTTTGAATTGAACCGCAGCTTCCAATCCGGATTACATTTTTCACCTTGTAAAAATTCAAGAGCTCATTCACATAAATTGATATTGAAGGAATGCCCATGCCAGTTCCCTGAACGGAAACTCTTTTATCTTCATACATTCCGGTAAAACCAAGCATTCCACGCACATTATTGTAACACTTTACATCGGATAAAAACTTATCGGCTATAAATTTAGCCCGTAAAGGATCTCCCGGAAGAAGAACAGTCTCGGCAATTTCACCCTGCTTAGCATTTATATGAATACTCATTTCATTCTCCCTTTATTAAACTGTTTTGTTTTTTATTTCCAAGTATGGCTTCATCAATTGTATCTGCAATGCAGTTAAATCCCCTTATAATGCCAAGATTGCCTGGAGTCAAATTTTTGCCATATACAATCAAAGGAATATATTCTCGCGTATGATCAGTACCTTTGAACATTGGATCACATCCGTGATCGGCCGAAATTATTAAAAGATCATCTTCGTTCATCGCTCCTATGATTTCGGGAATTCTTAAATCAAATTGTTCAAGCGCTTCCTTATAACCCTGAGCATCGCGTCTGTGGCCATAGAGCATGTCAAAATCGACAAGGTTTGAAAATATCAAACCTGAATTATCCTTCTTCATGTATTCAACTGTTCTGTCCACACCTTCCATGTTGCTTTTCGTGCGGACAAATTCGGTAATTCCCTTTCCGGCAAATATATCATTTATTTTCCCAATTCCGATTACGTCTTTACCTGCGCTTTTCAGTCTGTCAAGTACCGTCTCGGCAACAGGTTCCAGAGAATAATCATGACGGTTTGATGTCCGCTGATATGCTCCGGATTTGCCGTTGAAAGGTCTCGCGATTACTCTGCCGACTTTATATTCATTCAGCATCTCACGGGCGATTTCGTTCATTTTATACTGTTTTTCAATCGGAATAACGTCTTCGTGCGCCGCGATCTGAAAAACAGAATCAGCTGAAGTATAAACAATCGGGAATCCTGTTTTAACGTGTTCATCGCCGAGCTCGTCAATTATTTGAGTTCCCGATGCTACTTTATTTCCGATTGTTTTTGTGCCGATGAGTAATTCAAATTTTTTTATGATATCATCCGGGAAACCATCAGGGAATGTCGGAAACGCTTCATCAAGCACGATACCCGCTATTTCCCAATGCCCGATTGTAGTGTCTTTTCCCTTTGAAAGTTCAAGCGCCTTACCAAAACGCGCTGAAGGATTTTTCTGTTCCGCTGTGCCTTTTATTAAAATTATGTTTCCTAGTCCCATTTGACCTAAATTAGGCATGCAGAGACTGACAGACTCGCCTATATGTCCAAGAGTGTTTGCTCCAAGGTCGCCATAGTCGGCAGCATCCGGAAGAAACCCGACTCCCGCGCTGTCTAAGATTAATAATATTACTCTGCTGTAATTTTTCATAAACTATCAATAACTTCCGGCTTCTGCCTGCTGGCCTTTGATTATTGCAATTCCGTTGGAAGTTCCCAGACGGGAAGCTCCTATTTCAATCATTTTTTTTGCAGTTTCAAAATCACGCACACCGCCCGAAGCTTTTACTTTTGCTTTTTCACCGACAATTGATTTCATTAATCTTACATCATCTTGCGTCGCTCCTCCCGAACCGAATCCTGTTGATGTTTTTACGAAATCAGCTCCTGCTTTAAGAGAAAGCTCACATGCTGTTTTCTTTTCCGCGTCAGTAAGATAGCAAGTCTCGATTATGACTTTTAAAATTTTATCTTTGCAAGCTTCTTTTATTTCTTTGATTTCCTGATATACTTCATCTGTGCGCCCGGATTTTAAATAACCTATATTTATGACCATATCTATTTCTTCCGCACCATTTTTAATGCAGTCTTTTGTTTCAAAAACTTTTACTTCCTTCGTGTTAGCTCCAAGCGGAAACCCGACAACAACGCATGTTTTTACACCGCTTCCTTTCAGCTGGTCTGCTGCGAATTTAACATTTGCCGGATTTATGCAAACAGACGCGAATTTATATTCTTTAGCTTCATCGCATATTTTTTTGACATCATCTGCTACGGCATCAGCTTTTAAAATAGTGTGATCAACATATTTATTGAGTTCCATTTTTTTCTCCTAAAAATTTCTTATAATATCCAGAATGATTTTCTTTTCACTGACTTTTTCTCTGCTGATTACGTACGCGTTTTTAATCATTGAAACGGATTCATTCTGTGATTTGTTATTATGGTACACTTCCGCGATGACGTCGCCTTTTTTCACTTCGCTACCGACTTTTTTCTTCAGCATAATTCCGACAGAATGATCGATTACATCTTCCTTGGTAGCGCGCCCAGCTCCGAGAATCATCGCGGCTTTTCCGATTTCCTCAGCTTCGATTGACTTAACAAAACCGTCAGACTCAGCTTTGACTTCGGCAATGTTTGTTGCTATTCTAAGCGAAAGATTATCGACAAACGAAGCGTCACCTCCGCATGCTTCAACGAAGTCTTTTAAATGACTATGAGCTTTTCCGGCTTTCAGATTATTCCATACAAGCTCCTTGCCTGCATCAATGTCAGAAACATCACCTTTCAGCATGAGTCCTATCGCAGCAAGAGTCTCAACAAGTTCCGTAAAATCGGAAGGTCCTTTTCCGGAAAGAGTCCCGACAGCTTCATGTACTTCATTGGAATTCCCAACAGCATTTCCAAGAGGCTGGTCCATGTCAGAAAGCACTACAACTACCCTGCGTTTAAATCCTGAACCAATGTCAAGCATTGCTTCAGCCAGCTTTTTGGCAATTGTCAGATCTTTCATGAAAGCGCCTGAACCTACCTTTACATCAAGAATAATTCCATCAGCGTGCACAGCAAGTTTTTTGCTCATGATGCTGCTTGCGATTAGGGGAATGCTTGGAACAGTCGCAGTAACATCCCTAAGTGAATATAATTTTTTATCAAGCGGAACTATTTTATCGGAATAACCCATAATACCGATTCCAGTTTTATTGACAAGTGAAATCAGTTCATCACGTGTTTCAGGGAAAGTAAAACCCGGTATAGATTCAAATTTATCGATCGTTCCGCCGGTATGACCCAGACCGCGTCCCGATAGTTTTGCAGTTCCTATATTGAAACTTGCAAAAATCGGCGCGAGCGAAATGGTTGTCTTGTCGCCGACACCGCCTGTAGAATGTTTATCAACCAGAAATTTATTAATGCCTTTAAATTCAATCAGATCTCCTGAATTCATCATTATTTCAGTGAATGTTTTAAGCTCTGGCTTAGTCATTCCATTGAAATAAACAGCCATACAGAAAGCCGATATCTGATAATCAGGTACTTCATTTTTTAAATATGAATTAAGAAGAAAAGTTATTTCCTCACTTGAAAGTTCTTCTTTATCGCGTTTTTTCTGAATTAAATCAACCGCACGCACAATAGCCTCCGTTATGTTACATGGGGAATTAATCCCCATGTTCATTATTTTTCGAAAGGAACCCCATCAGCAGCAGGCGCATCAGCTTTACCGACAACACCGATTAATATTACAAGAGTTATGACGTATGGAAGCATTGCCCATACCTGTGATGAAATAGCGATGTCTTTCCCGCCGAGAAAAACCACGAGTCCCTGCGCAAAACCGAAAAGAAGACAAGCCAGCATTGCACCCTGAGGTTTCCATTTACCGAAAATCATTGCGGCAAGTGCAATAAACCCCTGTCCTGAAATAAGAGTCGGTCTGAAATTTGATACAACAGCGATACTCATCGCTGCGCCTCCGAATCCGGCGAACAATCCGGAAAGAAGAACTGCAATGTATTTCACCGCGAAAACATTTATTCCAAGAGTATCAGCAGCTTTTGGATGTTCGCCGACGCTGCGGATTCTTAATCCAAAACGCGTTTTATACAACACAAACCAAACAAGTGCAACCAATATGAACGCCAGATAGACAGTCGCATATTGATTGAATATTACATCCATGAAACTAT
>JBFZEW010000364.1:0-4394 GCA_041306665.1 Spirochaetota bacterium
TGGTCTGTCCTCGATTCTACAGCCCGCGAAAGCTGGGAAAGCGCGAGCACAGGGCACTGAAGTTCCCGCGCGAGAAGTTTCAGTCCGCGGGATATTTCACTGATCTGCTGCTGGCGGTCAAGACGCGATGTTGAACTTATCAGCTGAAGGTAATCTATTATTATTATTCCGAGTGATTCTTTCTGAGCCACACGCCGCGCTTTCGCTCGAATGTCGGCAATTGTCAAACCGGGCGTATCGTCAATTATAATCGGAGCGCTTTGGAATTTTTCCGCGGCAACTACAATTTTTTTCATTTCATCCACACTCAAATGTCCGGTACGGAGACGCTGCGCGTCAATCATTCCTTCAAGACAGATTAATCTTGTTAATAGCTGGGTCGACGGCATTTCCAGTGAAAAGAAAAATACTGATTTTTTCTGCCGAAGGGCAATTGAATTCAAAAAGTTAAGCGCGAGCGCCGTTTTACCCATTGAAGGACGCGCTGCGAGAATTAGAAGCTCTGACGCGTGAAACCCTGTCAGTAAATTATCAATGTTGGCGAAACCGGAAGACAGACCCGTGACAGAACGTTTATTTTCATATAAAATGTTTATCTGTTCAAGGGTTTCCTGAACAATCTGTTCGATGGATATGAACTCCCCGGTAATGCGCTTGTCGGTAACTTCAAAAATCTTTTTTTCAGCGTTATCAAGCATTTCAGCTGTCTCAACGGAAAGGTCATAACTGCTTTCAATGATGTACGCGCTCACTTCGATTAGTTTGCGCCTGAGAGATAATTCCTTGATTCTGTGTGCATAGCTTTCAGCGTTCGCCGAAGTGGAAACTGTTCTGTATAAACCCGCGAGATAAGCGTCGCCGCCGATTTTTTCAAGCTGATTTTTATTTACGAGTTCCTGTTTAACTGTGATTAAATCAATGGGACGGTTTTTACGGTCAAGTTCTTTTATCGCGGTATAGATAAGCTGATGCTGCTCAAGATAAAAATCTTCGGGTACTAATTGATCCGATACCCTGAGCAGCGCCTCTTTACTGATTAAAACAGCAGCAAGGCATGATGCTTCAGTGTCAATGTCCTGAGGCGGCAGCTGCTGCTTTAACATATTTACTCCTTCTCTACAACTACTTTAACGGTTGCAGTAAGTCCTTCTTCGAGCTTAATATCAACTTTGAATTCGCCTAAATGTTTAATCGGCTCTTCAAGTACGATTTTTCTTTTATCGACATCAAATCCGGCATCTTTAATTTTTTTAGCAATATCCATTGTTGTAATTGAACCGAAAAGTTTTTCGTCTTCGCCGACTTTTACAGCAATTTTTATTTCAAGAGTTTTAAGACCATCAGCGATTTTTTCACTGACTTTCTTTCTCTTGTCTTTTTTTACTTTAATAAGATGTTTCTGATGTTCGATTGCAGCTTTACTTTTTTCAGAATATGCGATGACAAGTTTTTTAGGTAAAAGAAAGTTTCTTGCATAACCGTCTGCAACATCTTTTACATCACCCGCGTCGCCAAGATTCTGAATGTCTTTTTGTAGTATCACTTTCATAACATTCTCCCGTTACATGAACAATAATATCAGTTATCCGCCGGATTATCTCCGGTTTTAACATTTAATTTTCTAAAATCAGCCCATAAATCAAGAAGGCCGACACCTGCAAGCATGATTGAAACAAATACAATAACTGTTTTCCCCATTGCAAATAGAGTGATAATGGATAAAGGCAATACTAAAACCGGTACACGCAATTTGATGAGGAAGAATTTAAAAATACCGATTGCCTGAAGAAAATACAGAAGAGAAACAATCAGCAGTCCGTTACGGACGGCCAAAGTAATCTTTTCAGTATCAAATCCGGCAACATTCATGTCCTGTTTAATAAACGCGGCTCCAGCGAGCAAAACGATAAACAGAAATATGAAATATTCATTTAATTGGTATTTTTCAATTCCGGCAATTCTGGTATCTTTCGGCAAAACAAATATGTAAATAAGTCTGTAAAGCGCCAGAGTAAACAAAGAAAAGATCAGCGCCGCCGCGAAAATAAAGAAATAAACATTGTCCTTGTATAAAACCAACATTACTTTCATATTTTCCACTGCTTCGACTTTCTGCTCATCTGTGATTTTCTGACCGCTTATAAACTGTTCCGCCGTATTTTTCAATTCAGTATATAAATCATATTTCAGTACATCCACTGAATAGTGATACTGAAAAACATTTACACATGCCAATAATAATGAAACTGTAATAATGAAGAACTGGGAATTTTTCTTTTTTAAAAAAGTGAATCCGCCTATAACTCCGAAAATCAGCGGAGTAACTGCGGTAGAAAGCAATTCCAAATTCGCTGCAGAACAGACCGACGCAAGCATTAAATAGGGCACAATCGCATACAGCGATTTTTTCCCGTACTTAATTATCAAATAAGGGAAACAGAAAAATCCTGCCGCTCCCGCTAATATCAGTAATCCCGCAAATGCCATTTTTTACAGCTCAACAAAAGGTAATAAAGCAATCATTCGTGCTTTTTTGATTTCTGTGGCAACAAGACGCTGATGCTTCGCGCATGTTCCAGTAATTCTTCTTGGAAGAATTTTACCTCTGTCTGTTATAAACTTTTCAAGTATATCGCATCTTTTATAATCGATAGGCACATCTTTGCTGTGGCAGAATCTGCATACTTTTTTCTTGAAACGGGGAGCTCTTGTAGGTTTTGAATCCGGATCAAATCTTCTTGATCTGTCTGAGTAACCTTCATCAGCTCCTCTGGTTTCTGCAACTTCAGGAGCTGCAGACTCATCAACTTTTTTAATATCTTCTGACATTTTTTTCTCCTTAAATAATACGATAAATCATTAAAATGGAATATCATCATCTGAAAACGGATTACTGCCGCTTTCTCCCGGAACATCATCCGGAGCACTCAGACTTGAAAATGATTCCGAGTAATTGCTACTTCCCGATGCTTCAGCATTTCCGGTACCTGCAGGTGATGTAAGAAACTGGAAATTATCGACAACAACTTCTACCGCGTATTTCTTATTTCCGTCTTTATCATCCCATGAGCGCTGCTGCAAATGTCCGTCGACGCTGATTCTCTGTCCTTTTTTCATATATTGAGCAATGACTTCTCCGGGTTTCCCCCATGCAATGCAGTTAAAATATGAAACCTGTTCTTTTTTCTCGCCGCCGGAAACATAAGTCCGGTTATTGGCAATTGAAAAAGATGCGATAGATGTACCTGTCTGAGTATATTTTAAATCAGGGTCCTTAACTAACCTTCCTATCAGAACGACTCTGTTTATATCACTCGCCATTGTACATTCTCCTAAGCACTTTTTTCAAGACGTATAAACATATGTCTCAGAACAGTGCTGTCAAGATTCAGATCATTTTCGATTTTTCTAATCATTGTGGGATCTGCTTCGATTACATTAAACAGATAATACGCTTCTGCCTGATCATCGATTGCGTATGCCAGTCTTTTATGCCCCCATTCTTCTTCAGAGAGAACAGTTGCATTTCTTTTAGCAAGAATTTCTTTGTAAGCTTTTTTGCCTTCTTCAACACCGCTGGTGCGAAAAATTACTGTGAGTTCATACTTATTCTTAGTCACGTTTTCCTCCTTCCTATGGATTTATTTGCCAAATTCAAGATTTTGACAGAAAGGTCGTACAAGAATCACATTTGCCGTTTTTTTTTCAACCTTTTTTTTATTGAAATTTTAAAAGAGTTAAATTATATGGTATATATGAGGAAAATATTGAAAAATACCATTATTGCCGGGGCAATGCTATCACTAACGCTTTGCGCGACCGCTCCAAAACCTTTTCCTAATGATGTGCGGTTTGCCGCAATCGCGAACACATTTCCGTCATCCCCCTATTCAGAGCCGGATGTGAAATTTAAAAATCTGGTAAACGCCGTTAACAGCAGCAATGTAACATTCACTATCCACATGGGAAACATGATTTTTGCCGGTGATGCGGAAAGTTCACTTAATGATTTTGACATTACAAAACAGATAAATGAACAGAATAATTACATTTCGTCGATTTATTCCAAGTTTTATCACGTCATGGGCGAATATGACATTTATAATAAAAACAGAAACCTCTGGGGAAAAGAATCAAATCCAAACGGATATTATTCGTTTAATTACGGAAATAATCATTTTATTGTGCTAAATTCCAATGACACAAAAAAGAACTTTATTTCCGACGCGCAGCTTGCCTGGCTTAAAAAAGACTTCAAAGATTACAGAAAATTTTCCCGATTTATCGTACTGCTGAACCACATCGTAAAACTCCCGGAAGATAACAAAAAATTTAAAGGAATTAAAACATTATCGCGCCCGGAGAAACTGCTCGAAATACTAAAAATGAATAAA
>JBFZEW010000365.1:0-4501 GCA_041306665.1 Spirochaetota bacterium
GCGGCAATTGCCATTCCTCCTCCCTGGCGGAATGCGGCCTGATAATTTTCAGATAAGATTCCTTTTTGCGTTGAATATGAACATATCATTCTTCGTTCAAGATTTTTTGTCCATCCGTCAAAAACAATCTGATAGAAATATCCTTCAGGATCCTGCATGCGCATTAGAAAGTCGGCGCCGTATACCGCTTCGTCAATCATTCTCGATTTCAGCGCGTCCATGCTTTTAATGTTTTCCGCGCTTTCAAGCAGATTCCATACAGCCATCGGAGTCTGCTGCGGATTCATAAAATTCGCGTAAGAAAGATGTGATAAATACTTGCTCATATCTCCCGATGCATCAAACCATCCGCCATGAACATCAACCATACCATTGCGGCCTCCGAAAAACGGGATTGAGCGGTCTGCTTTGTCAAATCTACCGGATGATCTCTGCGCTTTGAAATATGTAGTCAGGTCAGAAAGAAGTTCCTTCTGCAGAAGATTCTCGCGTATATTGATAGCGCTGTAAGAAGCGTTTTCTTTATTGCTTGATATTTCTATTGAGTATTGTCCCGGCTCTTGAAATACAGAAAAGTCGGCTATATAGAAATCAAAATTTCTCCATTGGTCTACAGTTCCAGATTTTTTAATTTTACCGGTATATTTTATTTCACCGGAGAGTGTTTTAATTTGGAATTCTTGACCTTCAATATTATTTTTACTTTCAATTACAGCCTTTTTATTGGAATTTATATTGTATCCTACATGATTATGGAAAATTTTCATAGTTTCACCTCATAGTTATGTACCGGTTTAGGAAATATTTTAATTAGTTGACAATTTATAATACTTTTAATAAGTTTTATAAAAAGAGTCAAGTACTATTTCAATCATAAACCTGTCTATTAGCAGGTTTAAGACAGGTTTAAGACAGGTTTAAGACAGGTTTAAGACAGGTTTAAGACAGGTTTAAGACAGGTTTAAGACAGGTTAGGAGAAAGAATGAACAGGCAGATTAAAAATACAGCTGAAATACGCGATTTGAATAAAAAAGCTATTGTTGAATTCCTGAAAAAAAATCCGAATGTGACAAAAAAGGATTTGTCATTTAATCTTGGCCAGAGTTTTGCTACGACTTCTAACCTGTGCAACCAGCTGATTGATGAGGGGTTTATTAAAAAGGAATCTTCGCAGAATTCAAGCGGAGGCAGAATTCCTGAACTGTTCAGAATCAATGAAACTGAAAAATTCACATGCGGTCTTAATCTTACACAAAAAGGTTTTTTTGAAATTGCGGTACTTAATCTCAATAATAAAAATGTTTCAAAGCGGAAGGTTCTTACATCTGATATTGAAAATTTAGACATAATTATTCAAAAAATAAAATCAGAATTATCCGATATCCTGAATGTTTCCGGAATATGTGAAAATAATCTGCTGGGAGTAGGTGTTGCAGTACCGGGAATTTATGATCTTAATGAGGATGTAATTTTCAGTGAAAACTTTCCTTTATATAACAAAAAACATATCTGCAAAATGATAAATGATGCTTTGAATATTCCGGTATATGTGGAAAATGATTCCAATTTATTAGCACTTGCTGCCGCTCAGAATGTTAAAAGTGAAAATGATAATCTTAATCTTATTTTTCTATTCATGCTGGAAGGCTTAGGGGCTGGAATAATTACAGAAGGCAGACTGCTAAAGGGCTATAATGGATTCGCTGCTGAAATATCAGAATTTCCGTCCGGATTAAATTGTTCAAAAGATACAATGTATCATCTGGAAAAAGAATTATCACTTCCGGGAATTATTGAGAAATATAATAATTTAATCGAGGATAATCTGCCTCTGACAATGTATGGATGGAATGAGTTCGCTGGTAAAATTATTCAGGGAGATATCCACGCGAAAGCTGTCATTGATGAAACTATATTAATACTATCGCGTTTATTATCAATGTTGATTAATCTTTTTGATCCTGAAGTGATATTTTTGGGTGGTATACTTGAAACTATATTTGAGTATATACTTGATGATTTGAAAGTGAAACTGAAACTTCCGGCATATAGAGAAAAAAATAAATTACGTTTTGAAAAAGGCGGATTTTATGAAAATTTAATATTCAAGGGTTGCAGTGAACTTGTGTTTAAAAAATTCAGTTATATAACTGAAAAAGTATAAAATGAAAAGAATCGCATATTTAACAATTGATGATGCACCGCGGAAAGATTTCAAAAAGAAATTACTTCTTTTGAAATCGTTTAACATGCCCGCTGTGTTTTACTGCACAGGGCAAGGGCTTGAAGCAAAGCCGGATGATGCTGTATTCGCTTTGATGGAAGGATATGTCATTGGAAATCATTCATACAGCCATCCGCATTTCAGTGAATTGACCTATGATCAGGCTGTGGACGAAATTGAAAAGACAGATTTTATTTTGCAGAAAATATATGCTGAGGCCGGGAAAGAAATCATTCGAACATTCAGATTTCCATACGGAGACAAAGGGTGGGGAAGTAATCCGGGTGAAACGGTTCCTTCGGCAGAGCAGAAAAGTCATTATGAAAAAATACAGAAATTTTTATTGGCATCAGGATACGCGCAGCCTGAATTTCCGGGATTAAATAATACTGAATATCTGCGGAAAAATTTTTTAAAAGATGTGGATGTATTCTGGACGTTTGACTGCAGAGAATGGGAATATGATGGAACCGAACAAGTATATGAGAAAATATTGAATAGAATGGATATTGATGATCCTGAAAACTGGTTTGGACTAAATTCCGGTACTTCTGCGGAAATAATACTTACGCATGATCATGATGAAACAACACCGCTTTTTGAAACTCTTATCATGAAATTAGCTGCAAAAAACTTTGAATACCGACTTCCCGAATTTAAAAAAAATTAAGTGAGTTAATTAAGGGAACTTCACAAACCATCTGCGGCAAATCTGTGTCTGTGTCTGTGTCTGTGTCTGTGTCTGTGTCTGTGTCTGCAATAGTTAATAGTTAGTAACGTAAACACCCTCATTCTCATTCTCATCGCTCGTCACTGATCACTGTACACTGTTAAAAACCCTCATACCATCTGCATTTATCTGTATTCATCTGCGGTAAAATTCTTTGCGTGCTTTGCGTGAACCATTTTGTATTTATCTATAACAAATTTATTTCTGAAAAGCATTTTACTGTTAAAATTTATATCTTGCGCCTAAACTGACTATAACACCGCCAGCTCTGTAAAACCCGAATAGATCTTTGGTTTCGCCGGTTTCAAGAACAGCAGTACCGATAAATGAAAACCCCTGATAAACTTCCCAATTTGAAAAGACAGCTGTTCTGTAAGAATTATCCAACGGAGATATAAGAGAAGACAGTCCAAGTGAGAAACCGCTGTTTCCGGTATTCCATATAATTTCCGGATAAATAATGATACCGGGAATATCACCTTCTGTGATTATCGTTCCGCCTGCAGGATCGCTAATTGTTCTGAATGAATTATTGTCATTCCAACTTCCGTATGGAGCAATTATACTTTCTAATCGTAAAGTTAAGGAATGATCAGACGGTAAATTTATCATATAAAAAATTCCGGTGCTGATTTTCCACGATTCATTCCATGCCGAAAATTTTTTATCATTTTCAGGGATACTGGCTGATGAAGAAAAATAAATATCTACTTCAACATTGACTTTCAAGGAAATGTAGGGTTTATGTTTTCCAATGTCATCTCCGGAATAGAGATAACCTGCTTCTGTTTTCCATTTTCCGGGAGTCGCATAAAAACGTGCGCCTGCAGAACTTTCTTTGATATTCTTTGTCCCTTCATCCGGAGGCGCTAATATAACTGTTTCTAAAAAAACAAAATCACTAAAAGGAAGAAACATAGACGTGAGCCATTTGTTCTGGTTTCTAAGAACTTCAGAGGTCATATCAATATTAATATCATCGCTTCCGAAAAGAACATCACCAGCGTTAAATGCATTGCCTTCACCCCAGGAGAGTCTCGTTTTACCTGAAGTGAGTCTGAAAAAAGGAAAGCGGACTTTAATGTATAATTTGTCAATTTGAAAGTCCGGCTCAGGCTTCGATGCGGTTTGTGCATTTTCATTTTCAGATGCAGCCGGAGAAAAATCTTTTAATGAAAAAGCAATTTCTCCTTTCACATTTCTATTTCCTTCAGCCGTCATTGACAGCCCGGCTGAACCGGAATAAAGATATAACCATTCATTGCTGTCATAGCGTATTAAATTATTGAAAATTTCAAGATTTACTGCGGTTTCAGATTCGGCCGAAATTGTATTGCTGAAAAACAAAAACAGAAATATTAGTATGATAATTTTTTTCATATTTAAAAACTTAACTCAGACAATGAAAATATGTTTTCAGGTAAAACTACGTTTACATCAATGTTGTCAATAATCATTTCTGTTTGAGAATTATTTTTGAGTAAATCTTTCATGATTATTTGTGTCGCAACATATTTTCCGGAATATTCCTTGAACTCGGAAGCAG
>JBFZEW010000366.1:0-5855 GCA_041306665.1 Spirochaetota bacterium
ATAGAAATATAAAAAAATTACATAATTACATTACTCTCGTATCCAAAACTATTAATGAAACTAACGCGTCTGATTTTTTGTCGCTGTATGTTAACTCCAATCCTGAAATGATTAAGTTTGGAATAATAGTTTCAGGGAAATCAAAGACTTTATATTTCATTCCTCAATTGCTCACATATCTTATCTCAGTCAATGATTCGATTTCGCAAGCGGCATATGAATCATTAAGTGAAATTACCGGAAGAGATGCCGCCGGTGAGCTTGAACTTCCGATTAACTCTCCTGAGGTTTATGCGATTTTTAAAGATTTTTATCAGAAAAAATACATTCCTTTAAAACAGGGCAACTGATGCATTCAGGCTTTCGGGCATGACATTTAGTCCGGCCGTGATGAATCATCAGCAGATGAGAATTAGACCAAATGTTCTCGGGAAGAAGTTTTTTCAAGTCAGCTTCAATGCTATCGGGGTTTTCTCTTTCCGTTAATCCAAGCCTTCGCGAAATCCTTTTAACGTGAGTGTCTACAGCTAATCCCGGAATGCCGTGTCCCTGCGCCAGAATTACATTCGCGCTTTTTCGGCCGACACCCGGAAGCGTGATCAGCTGTTCAATTGTATCAGGTACTTTGCCGTTGAATGAGCCGCAGATCATTGAAGACAATTTAATTATATTCAATGCTTTTGTATGGTAAAACCCCGTCGATTTTATTATCGCCTCAACATCCTCTGTTTTCGCGTTTTGAAGATTCTGAAAATCGGAGTATTTTGAAAAAAGAACCGGAGTTATTTTGTTGACTTGTTTGTCCGTTGTCTGCGCGGAAAGCACAACTGAAATGGTCAGCTGATACATGCCATCATAGTCAAGACCTGGTTTGACTTTCCCGTAATGATTTTGAAGCGTCAAAATTATTTTTTCGGCTCTATCGGCGGTCATTTTAATTTATCAGATTATTTTTGATTTCTTCTTGGAGTTTTTTTAAATCCTTTTTATCGGCGAAATCTTTTTTGTAATAACCGCATGTGAAATTCTCATGCGTTTCCACTGAAAGTACTGCTGAAAAATTCTTTTTTGCTTCTGTGTATTTTTTCAGATTATTATAATATAATCCCCGTATGTACAATGCCGTAAAATGGTCTGGTTTCTTTAATAAGGCGAGGTCAAGATATTGAATCGATTTTTTTAAATCATAATATTTAAAATAACATATTCCCGCGCCGAAAAGTATGTCGTAATGATCATAGCCTTTTTTATAAAGACGTTCGAAATCAAGAGCAGCTTGTTCATATCGGCCAATGTGATAATTTTCCCACGCTGTCAAGACTATCGCGTTCAATACCGGGTCTTGAATGCGTGTTAGTTTTTTTACGCTGACAGGTTCTTCAACCGCTTCAATTGTTTCGATGTTAACTTCATTTTTTTTTTGGCTTGCGCATGAAATATTGATAATTAAGATTGTAAATACGCATATGTAAAGTGATAGTTTTTTCATGGTTAATCCTGCTTTTTTTTACAAATATATTGATAAAAATTTTCAAGCGCTTTCGCCCGGTGGCTGATTTTATTTTTTTCTTCAATAGGAATCTGCGCCATTGTGCAGCTGTATTCCGGAACAAAAAAAATCGGGTCGTATCCGAATCCATGATTTCCTGACGCAGACAAAGCAATCAGCCCTTCGCATTTTCCTTCCGTGGAAAAAATATTTCCGTCAGGTTCCATGAAAATGATGCTGCAGATAAAACGAGCAGTTCGTTTTTCCATTGGAATTCCTGCCATTTTTTCAAGCACAAGATTATAGCGTTCCGCGTCTGAATTAAGGTTTCCGTACCGGGCAGAATAAATTCCAGGTTCGCCGTTAAGCGCGTCTATCTGCAGACCTGAATCATCGGAGAGAACACATTTGTCTGTCAAAGCGGCAATTGCCTTTGCTTTGATGAGAGCATTTTCTCTGAATGTCAAGCCTGTTTCTTCGATTTCAGGAACGCCTGGAATTACGCTCATCGGGTGAAATTTGATATTACTGAGATGTGAAAATTTCTGCTGTATTTCCGAAACTTTGTGATTATTCGCTGTTGCTATTATTATTTCCATTTATGTTCCTTTATAATGCGGATGTTATAAATAGATTAACATCGGTGTTGGTTATTGTCAATCTGTTAATTGTAAAATATAAGCTAATCGCAGCGATTTTTCCAATGAAATTTTATGTTATCACGTTTTCTAAATATTATTTGAATGTAATATTTTTCTTATTGTATACTTGTGGTTTAACATCTGCGTCGAATTTTTAAGTTATCTTTTATAAAACATGAAATTACCGTTTATTTTTCAAATTTTCCTTGTAAATCTTTTAGTTATAAGATATATGTTGAGTTAGCGTAATACTGGTTATAAAAAGCGCTAAAGTTTATCGGTTAGAAAATTGTTTACGTTTATAGACTCAGGACAGGTTAATGAAAAACAAAAGATTTTCAATTCAATTTTTATTTTATATTCCGGATTTAATTTTTATAATCATTATATTTTTTGCGTATTTAAAAAGATATATAACTGCAGATGTGGCGATGCTGATTATTTATGACTTTATGTTTTATTTTTTGATTAAGGTGTTCCTTCATTTCTGGGGATATAAAGTTCTTATATTAAATCAGATAAATTTTATGCAGAAATACATTGATAATTTTAAAAAAGGAAAGTTTAGTTTAAAAGAAAGTGAACTGAAAAATCAGGGATATTTGTCTGAAATCATTACTGAACTTTCTGATATGGGTCGTCACTTTGAAAACATGGTTACAACCCAGCGAGATGAAATTGATAAATTTAAAGAATTCTACAACAACATCGTTCTTTCTGTCAGTTCATATTTTCTGGTAATAAATCAAAAGAATGAAATTATTTTTGCTAATAAAAGTTTTATTACTAATTTTAATCTTACAAATGATGACATAATCGGAAATTCAATTTCAGATCTCTTTTATTTCAGCGGCGGGAAAATTGCCGAAGCGATTGAAAATGTTAAAAAAAAGGGCGACTCAGTTGTACTTCGGCAGTCGCGGCTTCTTTCAAAAAACCGCATCGCAATCATTGCAGATGTGAAGGTTTCGCGGATTACAATTCAGGGAGAAAATCAGGTCGTACTCGTAATGGATGACATTACGTCCAAGTGCCGCAAAGATTATCAGATATCATTGATTTCGCAAATATCAGAATCAATCCAGAAAGACGATGAAATTGAACGGGTTCTGTTTTCAATTTTAACAGCTGTAACTTCCGGTTCCGGTTTGGGATTCAACCGGGCAATGCTTTTTTTAATAGATTCGAGCAGCAGCACGCTTGATGGTAAAATGGCTGTGGGTCCAGATTCAATTGAAGAAGCTGTTCAGATATGGGGAGCGGTGCAGGGTGAAAAGATAGACATCGTTAAACGCATGGAGGATTATACTTCAAACGACCGAAAGAAAGGTTTCTTTCTTGAGCAGGTTTTAGAAAAACATTACGCTTATGATTCGGAAGCTCTTTTCGTAAAAGTATTGAAAGAGCAAAAAGCATA
This sequence comes from Spirochaetota bacterium, assembly GCA_041306665.1. Taxonomy (GTDB): domain Bacteria; phylum Spirochaetota; class UBA4802; order UBA4802; family JAFGJZ01; genus JAFGJZ01. Next base: position 3,548 of record JBFZEW010000366.1, read on the forward strand.
TCACGTTAAAGACAGCTGGAATGATACGCGCGTTGACCCGGAAACCAGGGAGTTTGTCGGAGTTGGCGAGTTCATAGCGGTTCCGCTTATCGCGGGTAATAGAGCAATCGGAGTTATTGTGGCAGATAATAAATATAATCATGCGCCGATCTGGCAGGATAACATTGAACTGCTTTCAATTTTCGCAGTGCAGGCTGCTCTGTCGATTGAAAGCTGCAATAGTTTAACATCGGTACGAAGTCAAATGGAAAAAATTAAACTCCGCCAGGACGCGATTGTTGAATCGGAAAAAATGGCAGCCGTCGGCCGCATAGCGGCGCACATCGCGCACGAAATAAGGAATCCACTCGTCACCGTCGGAGGATATGCGCAGCGCATCATTCAAACGATCAATAAAGGAAATAAAAATCCGGAAAGTATCAAAAAAGCAGCGGCAGTCATTTTGAAGGAATCTGAAAGACTTGAGAAAATTCTTTCAAATGTAATGGACTTTACTCGGCCGTCTCCTTACATTCGCGAGTTCAATAATTTAAATGAAATCATCAATGACACTATCACTCTGTTGCAGAATGTTTTTCAGGAAAGAAAAATCGACATAAACCTTATACTTCAAGAAAACTTGCCGCTCGTTAAATCCGATTTCAATCAGCTTAAACAGGTAATGCTTAATCTGGTTCAAAACGCCATGGATGCAACTCCTCGTGATGGATCAATCAGCATATTTACGGAACTCGTAATTGATAAAGTAATTATCAGGGTAAAAGACACCGGCAGCGGAATCAGCGAAGAACATTTAAAAAATCTGTTTGAACCTTTTTTTACGACAAAAGTTACCGGAGTTGGGCTCGGTCTTGCGGTCGTAAGAAAAATCATTAATGACCATAATGGGGAAATATCTGTTGAAAACTGTGCGGAAGGCGGCGCGGAGTTTAAAATAGTTTTACCGGTACCTTTATGATTTTATTTAAAAAAAAAGATTGAAAAAATAGTATAAACAAAATATAATCAAAAATGACAGCAAGGTTTGGAGGTTTTTATGAGTAGAATATTAGTCGTAGAAGATGAACAGCATCAAAGAGAGCTGTACGCGATGGAACTTGAAGATGAAGGCTATGAAGTTGAACAGGCTTCAAACGGGAAAGAAGCGGTTGAGAAAGTAAAAAATAATAAATTTGATCTGGTAATTCTTGACATTCGAATGCCTGAAATGGATGGAATTGAGGCTTTGGGAAAAATACTTTCAAGAGACAAAAAAATTCCAATCATTATCTACACCGCATATTCTAATTATAAAAGCAATTTCATGACCTGGACTGCTGATGCGTATGTAACTAAATCCTCGAATCTCGATGAGTTGAAGAATAAAATAAAAGAAATATTGAATACACGTTCTTCTTGAAAAAAACCGGCTTTAAGCCGGTTTTTTTTAACCCTGTAAAATTAAATTTAATTTACATAGAAATGGTTTTTGCTGTATTGGTGTGCAATTTGTTAATTATAGAAATTAATCCGGAGTCTATGTATGAAAATTGATCATCTAATAGTTGGAGTTGATAAAAAATATCAGAAAGATAAAATGATTATAGACTCTATAAAAAAAAGCGGATTTCCTTTTCAGCCTTCATGGGGTAAAGGAACAAAAGGATTTAAAGTTTCAAACATCTGGATCGGCAGAGAGTATTTTGAAATGTTCAGGCTTTTAAATGTAAAAGGCGGCGGATGGAAACAGGAGTGGCTGGATAAGTATAATAAAGGAATTCGGGGTTTAATCTGTATAATGCTGGAATCCGGAGATCTTGATTTATTATATGGTAAATTATCGTCTGACAATATTACTGTTACAAAGCCTGAATTTCTGCGATTCAAGTGGTTTTTCAATTTGTTTACGCGGACCATGCCCTGGCGCAACTGTTATGTTGATTTTTTTGAAGGACTGCCTCTGCAGATTGGTTTTCAGCAGATGAAAAATGAAGATGCCCGGAAATTTATGGAAGCGTATATGGTCCCTAACAGCACGGATAATCTGATAAACGGAATTAAAAAAATTACCGTAAAAGGCGGTTTTTCTGATAATGATTTTAAAAAAATTCAAAATATTTTTTCTTGCAGCAGTAAAAATGAAAATTATATTACTGTAGAACTCGAAAACAATCAGGAAATAACTTTTGAAAAAAATATTGAATTTGAAGTACTGGTTATTGCTGATTGCTGCAATCCGGAATATAAAAACAAATTTTTTAAAATTGAAAATGTTGAAGTTAAAAACGAATGATATATACTTTACTGGTGTAAGAAGTATGTTCTTTCT
>JBFZEW010000367.1:0-4326 GCA_041306665.1 Spirochaetota bacterium
GATGCAATCGAGTCGCATTAATGTATGAAGGAGCCTTTATCATGACAGGCACTCCATCTGAGATTAAAGACTCAATGCAGCGTTCTCTTATTGAATTATTTTCGGACAATCTCTGGAAAGTTGAATCAGAGTTGAAAAACAGCGCTCATTACGCAAACGTAATTCGCGAAGGAAGCACGCTGAGGTTGTTTGTTGATGATTATAAAAAAGACGGCGAAAAAATCATAAAATATCTCGCTAAAAAGAATTTGAAGGAAATTTCACTAAAGAAAAAAATCCCGAGTCTTGAAAATTGTTTCATGGAAATTATAAGCGGCAGAGGTTTGAAATGAAAATAATCGCCTCATTTAACAGAGTAAATGCTGTTGCTGAAAAAGAGTGGCTGCAGATACGTCGTGATTCAAGAAGCTTAATTCTTGCCGTGGCTGCGCCTGTTATTCTTATAATACTTTTCGGATATGCGCTTTCAGTTGATGTGAAGCACGTTCGCATGGCGGTTTTTGATCAGGATAGAAGCACTTTATCGCGGCAGTTTATAGAAAAATTCAGTCACACCGAATATATTGACGTGACTGAATATATTGATGATTATAAAACATCAGACAGACTCATTGATCGTGGTGATGCCGCAATGGTTCTGATTCTCGGGAGTGGTTTTGGAAAATCATTTAAATCGGGAAAACCGGTTGATGTTCAGCTGCTCATTGACGGTTCGGATTCAACTTCCGCTACTGTAGCATTAGGTTATGTAAAAGCTATTGTATCGGAATATAATCTTGATGTTAAAATCCAGGAACTTAAAAGAATCGGTATCTCTTCTTTTCAGACACCCGTTGATATTCAGAACAGGGTGTGGTATAATCCTGAACTTGTCAGTAAAAATTTTATTATACCCGGACTAATTGTAATAATACTTGCCATAATATCCGCTTTAATTGCTTCACTGACAGTTTCACGAGAATGGGAAAGAGGAACAATGGAGACTCTTGTTACAACTCCGCTGCGGTCATGGGAGGTAGTTGTCGGTAAGTTAATACCATATCTTTTCATCGGGATGTTTGATGTTGTGCTGACAGTGTGCGTCGGTTATTTCGTTTTTGGTGTTCCTCTCAGAGGAAGTTTTATTGAATTCTATCTTCTCGCTTTACTTTTTCTCGCAGGTACATCCACTTTCGGAATTTTTATTTCATCGGCTACCAAAGTACAAGTTCTTTCTGTTCAGGTGTCAATGGTGGCGACATATCTTCCATCCTTCATTTTATCGGGATTCATATTTCCGATTGCAAACATGCCGGTGGTACTGCAGGGAATTACGTACATATTTCCTGCGAGATATTTAATAATCATTGTCAAAGGGATCGCATTAAAAGGAATCAGCGCGACGCTTTTGCATACGCAGATTATATTTCTCGCGTGTTTCTTTTTTATTACACTCGCGCTAAGCATAAAAAATCTTAAACTGCGTCTACAGGATTGAGGATAATAAAAATGAAAACAGATAAATTCAGTAAAATAAAAAGTATGATGATCAAAGAATTCAAACAGACTTTCCGCGACAGGCGCATGATTGGGATGTTATTCGGTGCGCCGGTAATAATGATGCTTATTTTCGGATTTGCAGTAAATACGGATGTGACCAGAATTAAAATTGCCGTATTTGATGAAGATATGAGTCAGCAGAGCCGAAGTTTTATTTCAAAATTTATTTCAAGCGGATATTTTATTTATGAAAAATCTGTTTCATCATCGGATGAAGGAACTGAGCTGCTTGATCTGGGTGAAATTGATGTTTTTATGCATGTTCAGAAAAATTTCGGATCGAAAGTAAAATCTGGGAAACAGACTCAGGTTCAAATTGTTCTTGATGGAACAGATTCAAGCAGAGCATCCGTAATTCAGGCATATGTTAACCAGATTGCTTCAGATTATTCATTTTCTTTTTTAAACGATAAAATTAAAATGATTGTATTGAGCAGAGGAAGCGGCACAATGCGTATGAAGGGAACTATTCAACTGAAGGAGCGGATTTTATTCAATCCGGAAATGATTAGCAGAAATTTCTATCTGCCGAGCATATTGGCGTTGATTGTCGGATTGATAACAGTTATGCTTACATCAATGTCAGTTGTCAAGGAACGGGAAAGCGGGACAATGGAGCAGATAATAGTGTCACCGATAAAATCATATGAATTTGTCGCCGGAAAAACACTGCCGTTCGCATTAATAGGATTTGTAGATATCATCGTAGTAACGGTTATCGCGATAATAGGATTCGGGGTGCCGTTTAACGGAAGTTTCACATTCGTGATGATCTGCGGTTTTTTCTTTATATTAGGTATGTTATCGGTAGGATTATATATATCGACAGTGTCTCATACTCAACAGCAGGCGATGCTTTCTACATTTTTGTTTTTCATACCTTCAATTTTATTTTCCGGATTCGTTTTTCCAATATACGCGATGCCGAAAATATTTCAGATAATAACATATTTCAATCCAATGAGATATTTTATATACGTGAACCGAAGTGTATTCCTAAAAGGAACCGGAATAATCGAGCTCTGGACGAATCTTGCAGCGTTGATGATACTTAGTTCAGTGCTGTTGTTTATGAGCATGCGCCGATTCAACAGGAGGTTTGAATAGTGAAATACGCAGTTGAAGTTGAAAATCTCACGAAAAAATTCGGAAATTTTACGGCCGTTGATTCAGTAAATTTTAATGTCGCAAAAGGCGAAATATTCGGATTTCTCGGGCCAAACGGTGCCGGTAAAAGTACAACTATCAGAATGCTCTGCGGAATTCTGACTCCTTCAGGAGGATCCGGGCATGTCTCAGGATTTGATATAGTAAAAGAGCAAAAAGAAATAAAAAATATAATCGGTTACATGTCGCAGAAATTTTCGTTATATCAAGATCTTACAGTCAGAGAAAATCTTGAATTTTCCGGCAGCATATACGGTCTATCCGGTTCACATCTTCAGAAGCGGATAAAATACGTGATGGAAATGGCTGAAATCGGGAATCGTGAAAATGAATTAGTAAAAAATCTACCAGGCGGAATTAAACAGCGACTTGCTCTAGGTGGAGCAATACTTCATGATCCATCGATACTTTTTCTTGATGAACCTACATCTGGAGTCGATCCAATCATGCGGAGAAATTTTTGGGAACTGATATATTCTTTTTCGCGGGCGGGAAAAACAATTTTCGTTACTACGCATTACATGGATGAAGCTGAACATTGCAACAGAATGGCGCTTGTCATTGCCGGAAAAATAATTGCGATGGATTCTCCTGAAAATCTGAAGAATTCACTTCCATATTCAGTATATTCCTTGACTGTTCCCGATTTTATTAAAACCTTTGAAATTGTAAATCGGATGACGTTTGTTTTTGATGCAGCTATATTCGGCAGCAGTATACACATTCTTTGCAAAAAAAATTTTCCGCTTGTGAAAGAACTTAAAGCGGCTCTTAAATGTAATAATATTCTAAATTATAAAATTGAAAAAATCCACGCAACTCTCGAAGATGTCTTTGTACTGCATGCAGGCGGAGCGAAGTGATTTTGATCAACATTGCACGAAATGCAATAATAATATAATATAATATTAGTAATCATAGCATATGCTACAATATTATTTAATTCTGATATTCCTGAAGGAAATAAGGAAGAAATATCAATTTCAGAAAATTGATCTGTTAATTCAGAAATGTTCAATAATGGAATTGTCTCTCCATTGTTAAGTCTTTCTATCCATTCAACAATTACTTCATTCATTTTAAATACCTACTATGTTTAGCAATATTTTATTAAAAAATACAAAACTGAAATACAAATAACATTTGTGGAACAATAAAAATATATTGTTTAATTCCTTTTATGAAAAACAAATTCCTGAAAATAACGATACATTGTATAAACTGATAGAATAGCTAGAGCAAAGGATAAAAACTGACCTATATCGTTCCCTAGTCCTATATTCCATTCTTTTGTAATTCTACATTTGTAAAAATATTCAATAGGTTTATACACCCATTGCCACAACCAGATGATACTTAAAAAAGGGGTAATTTTTAATTTTAATAGACCAGATATTAAAATTAAAAACCATGTACCTATTTGCCATATAAAAAAAACATTTAAAAAAGTACTACTAGCAAAAGGTAGATTATAAGCACTTTTTAATGTAGTTATAATTAAAAATAATGATATAAATCTGAGAGAAAATAATAGTTCATTATAATCCAAAAAATTTAATTTATTAACAAAGAAAAAGTAAATTAAAATCATAATAATTAACTCTAAAAATGCATAATATT
>JBFZEW010000368.1:0-3322 GCA_041306665.1 Spirochaetota bacterium
AGGTAATTGAAGTGGCAAAAACAGAAAAAACTGAAAACGCCGAGCAGAGTAATAAAGAAGCTGCGGCGACTCCTGCTTTATTAAGCGAAAAGATGGCTGAATTGAATAAATCAATTGAAGCTGCACCGGCTATTGCAATGAAAAATAAAATTGATGATGCAGAAAAAAATGAAATGAAAGAACTCGACACCTATGTTCAGGACAATAAAGTTGAGATTCAAAAAGCTGTTGAGTCGGCTGAAAAGGTGCAGATTACTGAATCCGAAAAAGTTGAAGATAAAGCTGTTGTCGCGGTTGAACCTGCAAAGATTATTTTAAAAGAAATGAAACTTATTGTCAAGTCGCCTGAGGCAATAAGCAGTATTTATATTGACGGTCGTTTGAAAGGTAAGAGTTCAGCTGAATATATGCTAAAAGAAAATGAATCCGTCAATATTGTAATTAAAACCAAAGGATTCAATGATTATACTCAGGATGTTTCATGGGAGAACGGAGAAGAGAAGGTTGTTAACGCTGTGTTAATAAAAAATAAACTTCTTGATCGCCTTGCTTGGAAAGTCGATTTTCCTTCCGAAGTAAAAGGTTCAATTTTGAAATATAAAAATAGAATGATTATTACTGCTATTACAGGAAGAGTTTCAAGCGTTGATTCATCCGGGCAGAGCATGTGGAATGCAGATCTGGCGGGAGGCATTGATTCCATCCCTGTACTTAAAGAAGAGAAATTATTTATCGTAACAAAAACGGGAATGCTCTATGCGTTGAACGCGGATGACGGTAAGGTGCTTTTTAGCAATCAGCTTGACGGAGCCTTGCTTTTTAATGCTTCTCCAGCGGTAACAGAAAAGGAACTTTTTATCGCGACAAGTACCGGAAGAGTGTATAAAATCGATTATACGGGTAATATCAAATGGACTCAAAATATAAATGTGGGCATTTTCAGTACGCCTCTATTTGACGGGTCAACAATTTATTTGGGAACAGACAGTAAATCATTCATTGCAATGAATGCGTCTAATGGAAAAACAGAATGGAAAATTGAACTGGATTCCCGAATAGTTTCATCTTCTCCTGTAATTTATAAAAACAGTATTATCGCGTGCACATATAAGGGAACAGTCTATGTTATCGATAAAAAGAAAGGTAAAACCAGTTTGAACTCGGAATTAGGAAATCCTATTGTCGCAAATCCTGTAATCTTTGAGAATAATGCTATCCTTACGACAAATAACGGAAATATTTTTTCAATTAGTCTTGAAACAGGAATAATAAACTGGCAGAAAAAGTTTTCCGGAGCTATCGTAAACACTCCAGTAATAGACGGAGACACTTTATATTTGACTGCCGCAAATACAATATATGATTTAAACGTGACAAATGGAAACATCAATTGGAGTTATAATCTTGGTGAAAAAATTAAAACAACGATTGCATTTGCGGGAAAAAATATAATGATCGGCGGAGAAAACGGATCATTATATTCAGTACGGAAAGATTTGCGCGATTTAACCGAATGAAAATTAGCCGGTGAAAGCCGGCTAAAATAATTTCTCTTTTATGTTGTATTTCCATAATTCAACGAGTTTTTCAAATTCCATGTCAGGATCGTCAGGTTTTCTTATTTTGCGGTGACGGTTGATTAAATACATTACTGTTTCGTCTTCAAGTGTAAAAACCTGGTCGAGATTATTTAACTTTCGAATGAGATAATTCAGGTTGTTGGTGTGAAAATCACCGAGATATTCAAGCGCAGCGAGTGTTGGTTCGAATTTAAACAGCAGTTCAGTCAGGTACAATGACTGTCTCCATGAATCTATGGAACCTCCGATTCCCGCCTGATAGTACATACTCAATTTTTCATAAAGATCCATCTGCTGGTAATAAGAAACATTTATCGGAAGAATGATTTGCGGAAATATGTTCTGCGCTTCCATTAAATCAATCGGCTGGTCAAGTTCCTTGAAATATTTGAAAATTTGTGATGCGATATCTATTGCCGGTTCAACATCAACAAGTTTAATGAAAAGGTCTTTAATGATAGTCTTGATTGTACCTGATTTTTTAAGGTATATTTCAATCTCGACTGGTTCGACATAAAAATTATCTTTTTCAGTTTGCGTCATTTGTTTTCAACATGATTTTAAGTTTATCAAATTCTTTTCTTTGACGAGGAGTGTGAAGAAGCTTCTCCGCGTCAGCAATGTCATTGGCATTGTATTTTCCGGTTTCTTTGTAATCTTTTTCGACTCGTCGTATAATTTCATAATATTTGTAATATATTTCCATTAATTTCGTTTCGCATAAACCCCAAAGCGTGTCACCTGATTTTACAAGAATAATCTGGCTGTCGGGAAAAACAAACTGATTGCCCGGAAAAATCCAATTCGGGTTCTTATGCTTGAACTCTATGTTCGGAAAAGGATCATAGCCGTTTTTAACCGCGATTTCATTCGCGTACAGAAAGATATCCTGGTTTGAAACACTTATTGAGTAAATAGCTTTAAGCTCGGCGTGTTTTTGCTCTTCAGCTGCTTTTCTGATCTGTTCTTCTTTCACTTTTTGTTCTTCAGCTTTTTTTTCAATTTGGATTTGTCTATTGACGCGATACTTGTTATATTCGTCCTTAATGAATAATGATAATATGCCAAAAATTGTTAAAATCAACAGCAGTATGAACGCTGCAATTAAAAGTTTTTTAGTTTTTTTCTTTTTATTTTCAGCATTCTGTTTGTCTTCTGCGGAAATAACTTTACCAGATTTATTGAAAATTACTGATTGAGTCCCGGCTGAAAATTCTTTTTCAAAAAATTTCTTTCCTGAAAGCAGGCACAGGGTTTTTCTGATTAAGCGGAGAATTTTATTTTCTGAAATGGGTGTACCGGTTTTAGTGCTGCCGGAGATCATAAAATTTTTATCCGGCTTTAAATGCGTTTTCCCGTTTCTTGATGAAGAACCGGCAGATTTAGTCGCAGCTGAAGTAGAATTTAAAGAATAATCGGAATTTGCGGCATTATTATTGGAATTTGGATTTTTTAAAAGACCAAGTTTATACGCGATACGTTTAAAAATATTTCTTGGTTCTGAATCAAATGACGGATTAAAAGAACTTCTGCCGTAATTTTTTCCGATTGATGTTTTACTGCCTGAAATATTTTTATCTGAAGCTGAAGGCATCGCGTTTTTTCCAGAATATTGCGAATTATCAGTGCTGCCGGTTTTACCATCAGCATGATACTGGCCGTAGTTTTCTTTTCCGCTGCTGCCGAACAGCGACATTATTTTATTCACGACAGAATCATTGTTATTTCCTTCGTATTCGGCT
>JBFZEW010000369.1:0-3260 GCA_041306665.1 Spirochaetota bacterium
TCGGACATAGTCTTGGTGAAATATCTGCATTGTTTGCTGCGGGTGCGCTTGATTTTGACAGTGAAATGAAGCTTGTGATAAAAAGATCATCACTCATGAAGCAGGCTGCTGAAGAAATTAAAGGTGCGATAATGGTTGTTTTTAAAAATTCTTCAGAAACTCAAAGTCTCATGAAGGAGTCAGCAATCAGTTCCATCTATCTGGCAAATAAAAACAGTGACGCTCAGACGGCGGTGTCCGGAAAAGCGGAAAGCATTGAAGCATTTTGCAAGTATCTTGATTCAGTGAAAGTGACATATACTAAATTGAAACTTTCCGGCGCGTTTCATTCACCGCTTTTTGAAAAAGCTTCCGCTGATTTCAGAATGTATCTAGAAAATATAAAGTTGAACACAGCGAACATTGATTCAGTTGTCGCGAATTTAACTGCTAAAAGATATCCGAAAGATGAGAACGCCGCGAAAGACATTCTCGCGAAACAGATCACATCTACAGTCGAATTTACCGAATCGGTGAAACTGCTTTCCGTTCCAACCGTAAAATATTTTCTTGAAATTGGACCGAATAATCTTTTAACGAAAATGCATGCTAAAATTAATGGAGTTTCAGGCATGGCTGTGAACGCGGCAGATCCGAAAAAAGACGCTCTTTCTGTTCTTAACACTGCCGCGGAACTATTCAGCGGAAAACAGAAAGCTCAAGAAGAGGGATTAAATATGCACAAGAGTATATCTCAGCTAAAACCGGTTTTAAATATTAATACTGACAATACGGAATATAAAAAATTTCTTGAAAGTAATTCTTCTGAAATTCAGAAACTGCTTTACAGTGAATTTATTAAACAGAAAAAAGAAGATGCGTTTGCCGCTGTTGAAAACCGGGGATTGTATACCGGAGCGGTAGTAATTCCCGGTGTTTCAATAGGTCTCCCTGGTAAAGCGGGAAAAGTTTTTAATGATGATAACTTCAGCAGAATTCTGAAGGGACAAAATTTTATCGATGCAATGTCTGTTGAAGAACAGAATAAGATGATTGATAAAAATATTACGCGTGTGTTCAAAGATCCAAGCGGTAATGCGAAATTCGTAGAAATTAATGATTTGGATCATATTGTTCATCTTGCAGGTCAACTCGGTTATTTTAATTTAAAAGAATACGGCGTCGATTTTGATTATGATATTACTTATGGTCTCGCGATAGCTTCAGGTGTTGAAGCGCTTAAAGATGCCAATATTCCGCTTGTTCAGCAGTATAAAAAAACAAGCGCTGGCACATTGCTGCCCGATGGTTTCGCTCTTCCCGAGGAATATCAGTCAACTACAGGAATAATATTCACTTCACTGTTTCCGGGGTTTGAAACTTTAATCCGGGAAATATCAGCTTATTACAGAGATAAATTCTCAGCGAAACCATTCGAGGAATTTGAAAAAATATATTTTTATTTAATGGAAAAAGTTAAAGACGGTGAAATTAAAAAATCAGTTACAGACTGGTTCATGAGAGCGAAAGAATCGCAGGTTCTTGAAAAATACAGTTTTGACAGAAATTTATTGACACAGATAATCGCTCTCGGCTCGGCGCATTTTGCTCAAATGATAAAAGCCAAAGGTCCAAACACCATGGTATCGGGAGCATGCGCGTCAGCGACACAAGCAGCGGCAGTCGCCGAGGATTGGATACGCATGGGCAGATGCGACAGGGTAATTGTTGTCGGCGGTGAAGCCGCGACAAGCGAAATTCAGAGTCAGTGGATCACTTCAGGATTCCTCGCGCTTGGCGCAGCGTCCGTAAAAAGAAGCATTGATGAAGCAGCGAAACCTTTCGATGAAGACAGAAATGGAATGATTGTCGGCAGCGGCGCGTTCGGTCTTATTGTCGAAAGAGAAGATAAAGTTTCGGAGCGCGGTTTTAACGGTCAGGCTGAAATTTTGGGAACATATATCGGCAATAGCGCGTTCCATGTAAGTAAAATCGATGTGGAACATCTTTCTGAAGAGATGACTAATTTTTTCACTCGCATAGAAAAAATTTACGGCATAAGCAGATCTGAATATGCCGCTAAAATGGTATTCATGTCGCATGAAACATATACGCCTGCGCGAGGAGGAAGCGCAGACGCGGAAGTCTCGGCGATTAAAGCTTCTTTCCCGATGGATTTTAAAAATATTACAATTACAAACGTTAAAGGATATACCGGACATACGCTTGGTGCCGGAATTGAAGATGTTATTCTCGTGAAAGCGCTTCAATCTGGAGTTGTTCCAGCTATTCCGAATTTGAAAAAAGTTCCTTCGCATTTCGCAGATTTAAAATTCAGCAGCGGTGAAAAGGGGAATTTTGAATATGGATTTCATCTCGCGGCAGGTTTCGGATCTCATTTCGCGTTTTTATTTATCAAGCGAAGAGAAGAAAATTCCGCATTAAATAACGCGGTCTATTCAGCGTGGCTGAATAAAATTTCCGGAATGCTGAACCCTGAATTGTTCATTCAGAATAACGCGCTCTGTGTAAAATCCGATGGAAAAACAACATTCGTGCCAGAGACAAAAATCACGCCGGCAGCGGCTAAAGTTGATGTAACGTCAAGTTCAACTGATTTAGTCCGTGCGGTGTCAACTATTATTGTCGATGTGAATAAAATCAAAGCGACCATCGCAGAGCAGACTGGTTATGAAATTTCAATGCTTGATGAGAACCTTGATCTTGAAGCTGATCTTGGAATCGATACAGTTAAACAGGTTGAAATTTTCGGCGAGATTTCATCGCAGTTCGGACTTGAAGTTCCTGAAGACCTTCAGTTGTCGACGCTGAATACAATTAAAAAGATTACGGATTACATTTCATCCAAAGTGGGGTCAACATCCAGCGCTCAGGTTGCGGTTTCGTCACCTGTAGGGGTAGTTTCTAAATCTGTATCTGAAGTCGATGTGAATGTAATTAAAGTGACAATCGCCGAGCAGACCGGTTATGAAATTTCAATGCTTGATGAGAACCTTGATCTTGAAGCCGATCTTGGAATTGATACAGTTAAACAGGTTGAAATTTTCGGCGAGATTTCATCGCAGTTCGGACTTGAAGTTCCTGAAGACCTTCAGCTGTCGACGCTAAATACAATTAAAAAGATTGCAGATTACATTTCATCGAAAGTAGGGTCAACATCCAGCGCTCAGGTTGCGGTTTCGTCACCTGTAGGGGTAGTTTCTAAATCTGTATCTGAAGTCGATGTGAATGTAATTAAAGTGACAATCGCCGAGCAGACC
>JBFZEW010000370.1:0-4894 GCA_041306665.1 Spirochaetota bacterium
TGGTAAACGTGCTTTTTAAAACACCTGTTCCCAACGCTGCCGTGACTCCATGCCCCGCGACATCCGCAATGATTAAACTTAAATATTTGTTTTCAACAGGAATGAGATTGATAAAATCACCGCCGATTTCACTGCACGGCAGGTATATGTAAGAATGTTTAATCTGGCTGCTGATGAAATCATCACCTGTTTCAGTGTTGATCGTGATAAAAAGGTCTTGTACTTCTTTAGCGGAATTAAGATCTTTAGTGATTTCATCCAGAACTGCCGATTTTTCAAGAAGCATGTTTTGCGAGAAAGTAAAGTGTGAAAGATTTTTTCTGAAACGGGAAAATGTTTCGAGCAGCGTATTTTTGTAAAAAATATTCGCAATGTCGAGATTAACAGATAAAAGCGAATCAAAATCAATTTTCGATAATAATAAAATCCTGGTGTTTTCAATTGCCACTACGCTTGCAGAACGAGGAAGATTGTCAATTAGCGCAAGTTCACCGAAATAGGATCCGGGGTATAAATAACTTATAAGGACTTCTTCATGATTATTGCCGATTTTTGTAACTTTAACGGATCCGTCGACAATTAGAAACATTGAAACGCCAAGATCGCCTTCGTTTATGATTTTTTCACCAGCCATAAAATCAATTTCTTGAAGTAAAGGAATTATTTTCGAGATTTTATCTGCAGTAATTCCCGAGAAAACGGATACATTGTTTAATAGATTTAACTTGTTCATTCAGTCCTCAAAACATGATATAATTAATTAGTAGTTAAATCAAGAAATAATATTTGAAGCGGATTAATTAAAAAAGAGCTGCCGGTGAGCAGCTCTTTTTTATTATATCACTTTTTACTGCACTGTTACAGTTTATATTTCACGGAAACATAAGTATTATCTCAATAGAGTTAATACGTTTTGAGTTTTCTGATTTGCTTGAGCCAGCATCGCAGTACCACTCTGTACAAGAACCTGGTCTTTTGTAAGATCAACCATAGTTTCAGCCATGTCCGCATCTCTGATTCGAGATTCAGAAGCCTGGATGTTTTCATAAGCATTCATTAGACCTTTAGAAGCTGTTTCAAGTCTGTTATAGTAAGCACCAAGGTCAGCACGCTGTTTAGCGATTTTTTGTAATGCTTCATCAACGATACCAATTGTTCTGTTAGCTTTGTCGGCAGTAGAAAGATTAGCAAGAAATTCGCCGGTTTTTTCTTTAAGGTTAAGACCTTCAGAAGTCATTGTACCGATGTAAACTCTTTCTCTCTGATGCATGTTGGCGCCAATGTGGAACCACATTGAAGCTTTAGGATTAGTTCTTGAAAAATCGCCAAGAAGAAGTTTAAATTTGTTAAACTCTGCCTGAGATGCGATTCTATCTACTTCATCTACAAGAGCTGATACTTCAACTTGGATAAGCTGTCTGTCTTCGTTAGTATAAATACCGTTTGAAGATTGTACAGCAAGAACCCTGATACGCTGAAGAATCGAAGCCGACTGCTCAAGATAACCTTCTGCTGTCTGAACGAAAGACATACCATCTTCAGAGTTTCTTTCTGCCTGACGAAGACCCTGAATCTGTGTTCTCATCTTTTCAGAAACAGCAAGTCCAGATGCATCATCACCTGATTTGTTGATTCTAAGACCAGAAGCTAATTTTTCTGTTGAACGATTGACGTCCCAATGTTTGAATTTTAAAACTTTGTTTGCATTGATTGCACTCATATTATGATTTATTATCATAAGTAACACTCCTTTGTTATTGTTTTTCCCAATCTCCGTATCGGGAATGATAAAACCGGTCTGTTACAGCATCCTCAAAATGCTTTCGCATTCTGCAGTAAAAAGTGTTTTCAAAGAACTGTTTCCGTTACTTCCAAAATTATATGTGTTAAGCGATTTCCTTTTCCGGCGAAAGCCGGAAAAAGATATCTCAAGCAAACTATTGAAGTAGTGTTAATACTCCCTGCGCTTTAGAATTTGCCTGAGCCAACATCGCAGTACCACTCTGTACCAATACGCTGTCTTTAGTTAAAGTCACCATTGTTTCTGCCATATCCGCATCACGAATTCTAGATTCAGATGCTTGCGTGTTTTCATAAGCATTCATGATTCCTTTCGCGGCAGTTTCAAGTCTGTTGTAATAAGCGCCTAAATCGGCACGTTGTTTAGCGATGACGTGAAGAGCTGCATCAATAATGCCTATAGATTTGTTTGCCCAATCCGGTGTAGATATTGTAAGAATTTCACCAGTAGGAAACCGTAAATCCAGTGCCTGTGCTGTCATTGTGCCAATAAATACGCGCTCACGCTGATGCATGTTTGGACCAATGTGAAACCACATTGAAGCTCGCGGATTAACACGTGAAAAATCACCGAGAAGAAGATTCATTTTGTTGAATTCAGCCTGAGACGCAATTCGATCAACTTCATCGACAAGAGCCGAAACTTCAACCTGAATAAGCTGTCTGTCTTCAGGGGTATAGATGCCGTTCGCAGATTGAACTGCTAAAACGCGTATTCTCTGTAATATTTGCGTAGATTCTTCAAGATAACCTTCTGTAGTCTGAACAAAAGACATGCCGTCTTCAGCATTTCTTTCTGCCTGACGAAGACCTTGAATTTGAGTTCTCATTTTTTCAGAAACAGCAAGACCTGATGCGTCATCGCCTGCTCGATTAATTCTCATGCCAGATGCCATTTGTTCAGTGCTTTTATCGACATCCCAATGTTTGAATTTAAGAACACGGTTTGCATTTATAGCTGCCATGTTGTGGTTGATAATCATTCGATTCCTCCATGAATCTTATGTGTCGGCCTCCATGCCGTTTGTGGTTCTCTGCGCTACAGTAATATGTTCGGAGATGTATTAATTAAACTGTAAGGTGATTGTAGGTGATTTTAGGCTATTTTGGTGGATTATAGGCGATTATTCAGGTTTATGATAACTAAGTAGCTTGATAAATAAAAAAATCGCATAAATTCAGCTATTAATATGATCGGACGATGAAGCGATTTTGCATTAGTCTTTTTTTCTTTTTTATAGTAGAATATGAGAGGAAATTGACATATTTGGAGCAGTAAAATTTTTTGAATTTAAAATTATTGATTTAATTGTGTGTTTTTTGGGTTTGTTTTTCGTTTTACTGTGGGTTTTCTCTGTTGAAATTGAAAAACCATAGTTCTTTTTCTATGTTTTTGTAGAATTGTATTTGAATTCTTGTATAACTATAAAAAATTTTTTCTGAAGCTTTAGTTTTTTCCAGTTTCAACTCTTCAATAATCTCTTTTAAAAAAAGAATAACACCAATAAGCAGCAACTTACTGACGCTAATGCGAAATTTAGCTCTGCATTCAAAAAATAATTTGCATTCTTGTTCTGAAAATTCAACATGAAAGCATTTCCATCTTCGTGGTCCCATTTTCCGTTGATAACATGTCAGTCCCCTGCCATATTTTGCAGAATTTAGTTTGTAACAGGTATAAGTAATAATTTTTTTAATTAAAAATGATTTCGAAATATTTAACTCCAGACAAATCTTTTCAATAAGAAAAAAAATTATCCCATGTATGTTGATTGTTGTAGAAAACATAATTCCCTCCATTTTCGTTCTCATCTATATAACGAAAAAAACAGGAAAAATGTAAAAAATTTTTATTAAATTTCTGATTTTTTCTAAAGTACTGAATAATTATACAACATTATCCTTTTATAACACCGATTGGAGATAATTTAACAAGCGGTTTTATCAAATCAAGTTCATTGTGAATAACTTCATCAATATTTTTATAAGCTAAAGGTGATTCAGATAAATCATATTTCTTTGAACTATTTTCTCCCTTAAAGCGTTTATTTATATTCCATCTGTCGAAAACTATCCCGCGCATTGCTTCGTCGCATTCTTCAATTGAAAGTCTTCGGCACGCATCCTGTCGTCCCATTATTCTTCCCGCTCCGTGAGAACATGACATGAAAGAATCAAAATTTCCTAATCCTTCAACAATGTATGACGATGTACCCATTGATCCGGGAATAATTCCTTTTTCGCCGGATTTCGCAGATGTTGCTCCTTTTCTATGGACCCAGATTTTTCTTCCGAAATGAGCCTCAATAGCTGCGTAATTATGATGGATGTTAATTTCTGAAGAAAATTTCACATCTTTGAAATTGTCTAATATAACATTTTTGAAAATTTCCATCATTCTTCGCCGGTTCTCAGCCGCGTATTGAAGCGCGAATTCCATATCCCGTATGTAGCTAATTCCTTCTGCCTCATCAATACTTAAAAACGCGAGATTTTTATCCGGAAGTGTTATTTCCTGTCTTTCATTTAACTGCATTGCTTTCGAGTGATAATAAGTCGCTATTCGATACCCAAGATTTCTTGAACCGGAGTGAAGCATCAGCCAGATTTTTCCTGTTTCGCTTTTTTGCATTTCCAGAAAGTGATTGCCTCCGCCTAATGAGCCAAGATTGCGCAAATCAAGATTTTCGTTCTTTGAATTAAGCCATTCCGGCTCAATGCCGTTTAATGAATCTTTGAAGTTTTCATACTCATTCCAATTAGTCCCATGTTTATGAGAATTTCCTTCTCCGACTGGTATTTGTTCTTTAATTTTATTAAGAATATTCCGCACAATTCGGGGATCTGACAATTCTTCGCTTGATACACTGGTTTCTATTGCTCCCATTCCGCAGCCAATATCTACACCAACGGCATTGGGTATAACTGCCTTCTCACAGGCTATAACGCCCCCAATGGGCATTCCATATCCAACATGGCAGTCAGGCATCAGAGCGACATGTTTAAACACGGCAGGGTGGTTTGCAAGGTTTTCAGCCTGGGTGAAGGCGTCCTTTTCAATCTTTTCACACCAGGATTTTATCGGTATTATTGT
>JBFZEW010000371.1:0-6789 GCA_041306665.1 Spirochaetota bacterium
CAGCGTTGATGGGAATTGTTTTTTTCAATGAATTATTAAAGTGGAACACAGTTATCGGCGGGTTGCTGCTTTTCGTTTCGGTAATAGGAATAGGCGGAGGCTGGCACATGCTGTTTGAAAATTTCAGGAGAAGAGCGATATGAAAATACTGCACACATCTGACTGGCATTTAGGACGATATCTGCACGAGTATTCCTTGATCGAGTGCCAGGAGTTTTTTATCAACTGGCTTTTGGATTATTTAAAACAGAACAAGTATGACGCGGTAATTATAGCCGGTGATGTTTTTGACAGAAGCATTCCGCCTGCTGAAGCAGTTAATCTGTTCGGCAAGTTTTTAAGTGAATTCAGTAAAATCGGGAAAATGAATCTGTTTGTCATTCCTGGAAATCATGATAGTGCGGACAGAGTGGCATACTGTTCGGAGATTTTATCTGAAAGCAATATTTTCATTTCCGGGGATGATAAATTATGCCGCAAGCCGGTCAGAATTTATAACAACAACGTTAGTTACGATTTTTACATGATTCCTTTTATTACGGAATCGGCATTTTTCGAAAATGGAAAACAATCCGAATTTAATTCCGCGATTGAAAATATAACAGAAAATAAATGTAAGGACGCGGTAAATATTATAGTAGGGCATGCTTTTGTCGCCGGTTCTGAAATTTCCGAATCGGAGAGAATTTATGTCGGAGGTCTGGCCGAGACGAATAGTTCAGTTTTCAATGAATTTGATTATGCAGCACTTGGCCATCTGCATAAGGGACAGAAGATCTCGGAAAAAGCATTCTATTCAGGCTCACCGCTGAAATATTCTTTTTCTGAAGCGGATGATGTCAAGCATGTCATTTCCATTGAATTTGAAAATAAAAACATTTCCATTGAAAAAATAAATATTCCGCAAAAAATTGAAATGAAAAAAATATCCGGTTGTTTCAATTCAATTCTCAATGAAGCAGAATATAAAAAATATGAGAATTGTTTCCTGGAAATTTCTCTTCAAGATAATTCAATAATTGAAAGTCCGGTCTCAATTTTGAAAAACAGATTTCCGTA
Source organism: Spirochaetota bacterium (assembly GCA_041306665.1). Taxonomy (GTDB): domain Bacteria; phylum Spirochaetota; class UBA4802; order UBA4802; family JAFGJZ01; genus JAFGJZ01. The sequence goes on from JBFZEW010000371.1 coordinate 1,060, forward strand.
TCTTCTTTCGGTACGGCAGAGCGCATCAGACTTTGATGACGGCAGTAATGATATATCTGAATTTTGTGAAAATAATACGCCATTAGAGCATCTTGCGAAATTTTATGAGTATGTGACTGGCGAAATTCCGACCAAAAATGAAATTACGCTGTTTACTGAAATCAGCGGGGATATTCATCAATGAGACCGTTATATCTTACAATTCAGGGAATTGGATCATACAGAAATAAGCAGAGCATTGATTTTACCGCGTGTGAAGATTTTTTTCTTATAACTGGCGATACAGGTTCTGGTAAAACGACGATTTTCGACGCGATAATGTTCGCTCTTTATGGAAATGTTCCCGGAACACGAAGCGCGGCTGATTTGATTAATGCGGGAATTGATTCAGATTCGGTGCCTTTCGCGGAATTTACGTTTTCTTTAAATAAGAAACAATATAAAATACAAAGATCACCGGCATATTTGCGGAAAAAGAAGAAAGGTGAAGGATTCACGGAGCAGCAGGAAACTGTAACGCTGCATGAATATGTTCATGAACAGTGGAATGAGCATACTGGTAAAAAAACCGATATCGATGATAAAATTTATTCCATGCTGAAATTTACAGCTGATGAATTTTCAAAATTAATTTTATTGCCGCAGGGTGAGTTTCAGAAGTTTCTCATAAGCGAAACAAAAGAAAAACGTGAATTGCTTGAAAAAATTTTCCCGGCAGAATTATATAAAAAATGTTCCCTGCGTTTTAACGAATTAAAAAATGAACTATCAGCGCAAAAGAAACAGGTTTCTAAATCACTTAAAGAAAAACTTTCCGTTTATAATAATGATAATTTCGAAGCAGACAGAAATTTAATTTTAAATGAGAAGCTGGAGCTTCAGAAACTGATTTCAGAAAAAGATAAACTCGCGAAAACTAAAAGCAATGAACTTTCCGAAGCTTTGAATACATTAAAGCTTTTTGCGGAATTCGATCAGAAGAAAAAAGAAAAACTTGAACTGGAAAATCAAAAAAAAATAAATGATCAAAAACAGCTAAAATTAGATAATTATAGATGTTATCTGAAATACAAACCGGATCTTGAAAAATATAATTATATAAAGGAAGCCGCGAATAAGCGGAAAGTCGCGATAGAAGAACTAAAACAGCAACTAAGTAAAGCTGATAGAGATTTTACCGGCGTTTTTGAAAAATTCAGAAAGATTCAAATTTACCGCGATGAGCTTGTAAAAATAGAAAAAGAAAAAGAAAAAATAGAAAAATTGATCCCTGGATTCGAAACGTATAAAGTACTTAAAAATGAAATAATTAATAATGAAGCATTTATCAAAAACAATGAAAATTATCTTACTGAATTGAAAAAGAAAATTATTCTGGCGGAAAATGAAATAAAACTAAGAGAAGAATTTAAAGATAAAAACAAAAATTGCGCTGAGAATTATAATGAGTTAATTGGTAAAAACAATCAGATTGACAATGTAATCCGCGGAAAAACGGCATGCGCAGATTCGAAAATGAAATATTCCGTTTTATCGAATAAATTGAAATCATTAGAAGATTTATTAAAAAATGAAAAAGAAAAAAGTATAAACTTTGAATCAAAATTACTCGAATGCCGTGCAAATGAAAATAACATTTTATTAAGCAGACTGGCAGAAAAAATTAAAGATGGAATGCCTTGTCCTCTCTGCGGGGCGTCTCATCATCCTAACATATTTCATTCGGATAAGAACAGTGAATTCGATTATTCTGTTCTGGAAAAATTTGAAAGATTGAAATCCGAAGCTGATAAAAAAGCAGCTTCTTTTGAAAAAGAAATCGAGATTAACCAAAAGGAACTAAATGATGTAAAAAATTTGTTCAATTCTGATGTAAGTTATGAAGATGAAATCGGACAACTTGAAATAGAAAAGAAAACAAACAGCGGAAAAATTGAGGCAACTAAATTACTAATTGCTCAATTGAATGAAGCAGATAAATTATTAAAAAAACAAAATAATGAAAAAGATTCTCTAAATGTAGAAATTATGACGCTGTCTGAATCATTAAGCGCTGCGAAAATAAAATATGCTTCGGATTTCGAAATCATTAAAAATATTGATGTTCAGCTGAACGGAATTACCGATCCGGTAAAGGAAGACGGTGTTTTAAAAGAACGTATCGTCAAAGGCACTGAGCTGATTGCTGAAATTGAAGTTGATTATGCAGCGGCAAACGAGAAAAAAATACGGCTCTGGTCTGAAATAGAAGCCGTTGAACAGCAGATAATTGAAAGCAATTCGGAGCTCGCTCAACTGGAAAAAATTATTGAAACAATTGTTAAAAAAGAGAAAATAGGTTCAATAGAAATTATAATATCATATAACTTGACGGAAAATGAAACTGCTGTTATGGAAAATGAAATTTCTTTGTACTCCGAATCTGTCATTAAAAATTCAGAAGCGATAAATTTCTATGAAACCAAACTTGGAACTGCTGTTAAGCCCGATTATAACTCAATAAAAAAAGTGATAGAGGAAATAGAATCGGAAATTTTGATCTTGACGCGTAAACGTGAAGCAGTAAATGAAAAGCTTATACTCCTGGAAAATTATAAAAAAGAATATGATAAAATGATAGCAGAATTTAATGAACTCAATGAGAGATCTGCTGATGTCGAAAAAATGGCAATGATATTGAACGGGACAAACAGTAAAAACATGACTTTTCAGGATTACATACTTGCGGGTTATCTGCAGGAAGTCCTGAACAGCGCTAATAAACGATTGCTGAAAATTTCTGACGGTCAGTATAGATTAAAAAGAAGAATCGAAAAAGAAAAAGGCATGACCAAGTCGGGACTTGAATTTAATGTAACAGATATTTTCAACGGTACAGAAAGGGAAGTACAGTCTTTAAGCGGCGGAGAGAAATTTCTTGCTTCATTGTGTCTGGCTCTCGGTTTGTCTGACGTTATTCAAAGCCGCTCAGGTGCAAATGAGCTTGAAGCTTTGTTCATTGATGAGGGGTTCGGGTCTCTTGACGAGCAGTCGCTTGAACGCGCGATATCAATTCTGGATGAAGTAAGAGGAAACAGAATGGTTGGAATAATTTCACATGTGAGAGAACTTAAGGCGAGAATTCCAAGTAAAATAGTCGTAAAAAAAACATTGAATGGATCGCAGATATCAATTAATTAAAAGGATAAAATTATGAGCATTAACATCATTTCAGACATGGATGGAGTAATCTACAGGGGCGGAAATTTAATTCCCGGAGCGAAATTTTTTATAGACCGTATGATAAAGGAAAAAATTAAATTTTTGTTTTTAACGAATAACTCAGAGCAGACTCCCATTGACCTGCTGCGTAAACTTGAACATATGGGCATTGAAGGACTGACGGAAAATAATTTTATCACAAGCGCGATGGCAACAGCCACGTTTTTGAAAAATCAGAAAGCCGGATCATCTGCTTACGTGATAGGCGGAGGAGGGCTTTCAAGCGCGCTCTATAATGTCGGGTTTTCAATTACAGAAAAAAATCCGGATTACGTTGTCGTCGGTAAAACACCGAATTTAAATTTTGAAATGCTTAAAAAAGCAGTTAACTTCATCAGTGCGGGAGCGAAGTTTATTGCGACTAATCCGGATGTGATTGATCCGATTGAAAATGGATTTGAACCCGCAGCTGGAGCGATAATCGCCGCCATTGAAAAATCAACCAATAAAAAACCATACATTGTCGGGAAACCAAACTCACTCATGATGATGATCGCCAAAAATCAGCTTGGAGTTCACTCTGCTGATACAATGATGATTGGCGACCGAATGGATACTGATATTGTCGGAGGAATGGAAGCAGGCATGAAGACATGTCTGGTGCTTTCAGGAGTTACTACAACAGACATGATCAGGGAATTTCCATACACTCCGGATTATGTTTTTGATAATGTCGGAGAAATTGATTTCAGTAAACTGTAAAAATTCATTTCTGTCATTTTATTGAAATTAAATTTGAAATCGAAATTGAGAATTATTGTAATTAATAGTAAAGTATCATAGGATTTTTATTTTTGAGAATCGGATGGTGGTAGACATGATATTTGTCTAAATCATGTGGACGGGAAAATTTCTTCTTTTCCCCGCCACCCCGAGATAAAAGTGACTCCCGGTAAAATGATATAAAAGCAGTTGAACATTTTACCTTAATTTTATTCCTTCGAAGGCGATTATATTTTTAAAATTATTTAGTTATTAAATATAATCGATTATATTATGAATTTTGTGAACAAGAAAACAGTTGAGAAAAAATCGTAATTGTAATTAAGAAAAAAATGTTCTTGCAATTGCAAAAAACAATGAGACATAATGTCCAAAAATAACATTCTGCAGGTGCATTATGAAAAAAACAACATTCAATGAAAACCGGCTTGGCTGGAGTCTATGGTATCGTTATTTAGTTATTGCACAAAATTTTTGGTTAAAGACAAAAAATGAGAATGCAATTTTCTTTGTATTAATGGTGGCGCTAATGACTCTAGCTGCTGCTTCGGTATTAGGTATTTTTGTATTCTACTCTGTTCATATTGTTTTTTATTTTTCCCCTGATTTCGTTAATATAAATGCTCCAGGTTTTCATGATTGGCTGATTAATACATGGAAATTTTTAAAATATATCTCAATTATCGTTTTATTTCTATTTATTGCTATATTCACATTTTATAGAGAAATGATGAAAGGAAAATTCAAATCATGGATTTTGCTTGGTGGTTTGATGTTTCTTATGTTAGCAATCAGTGGTCTTCAAGTAATAATTAGTTATATTTCCAGATTTTATTATACAGCTTTATCCCAAAAAGAGAGTTCAACATTTTTCCGATTCATTATTATATATTTTTTAATCCTTATGGTTGCTATTCCAATGTCATCTATTTATCCTTGGGTAAGGAAAAAATTGGCATATAAATGGAGACAATACATCACAGAAGATTTAGTAGTTAAATATCTTAAAAATAGAGCATATTATAAATTAAATAATGACAAGGATTTCGATAATCCCGATCAAAGGATTTCAGAGGACATTTCATATTATACCTCTAATAGTTTGACATTGATATTGATAATATTTGGAAATGTTATAGATATTATTGCTTTTACCGGTGTATTATATTCAATTTCAAAAGTACTTTCAGGGGTTCTTGTAATTTATGCAACAGTCGGTACGGTTGTTACTGTTGTTATTGGAAAAAGACTTGTTGGTTTGAATTTTAAACAATTAAAAAAAGAAGCAAATTTTCGATATAGTTTAGTTCATATTCGGGATAATTCAGAAACAATTGCTTTTTATAAAGGAGAGGATAGAGAGAAAAATATATTAATGTTTAAATTTGCAGATTTAATTTCTAATTATAGAAGGTTAATTGGTTGGCAAAGAAATCTTGATTTTTTTACAATTGGTTACAGGTATCTGATTGCTTTACTTCCTATAGTAATTTTAGCACCTTTATATTTTAAAGATAAAATTGAGTTTGGAATGATTCAGCAAGGAGCGTATGCGTTTAGTGTTATTTTAGGTTCATTATCATTCATAATTGATCAGTTTGATGCTATTGCCAGTTTTGCTGCAAGTATCAATCGTGTTGATATGTTTGATAAAAAGGTTTCTGAATCTGGTAAATTACAGATTATCCGAGATAGTGATGGTAATTTACTTGAAATAATAAGACAATTTGGAGAAAATATTTCCAC
>JBFZEW010000372.1:0-6091 GCA_041306665.1 Spirochaetota bacterium
TATTTGATTTTTCAAATTTCCATTTTTCCTGTACAATCGAAGATTATACGCGTTAGCGCCTACGGTTTTCCGCCATTTGAAATCAAGGCTGTCCTTATAAAACATATTGATCATTTCATTATTAATGGGAATTGCAATTATAGGTTGTGGAAGAAATTCAATAATTACTGAATTTTGCAAATCACTTTCAGCGATTGCGTTTGAATTATCATCAAGCAGGAAAACTTTGTAAAAAATTTCGCCATTTGCCGGAATTTTAATCATTGCATTATCCTGCGAGACAATCTTCGTTACAGCATTTTTATCTAAAGCAGCATTCTCGGCAATAATAATTCTGTATTTTGAACCTTTGTTGGGGTCAAACCAGGAAAATAATATTTCATTTCCGCCCTCTTCAATTTTATTATCCGGCGATTTAATTTTTATCGGCAATGCCTGTTTAACGGAAAAGTTTACTGGATTAGAAAATTTATATTTTTTTCCGGTATTATCAATGCAGCAAATCTTAATATAATATACATCAGGTTTGGAAAGCATTGCGAGAGAATAAAAATTTGAAGAAGTCGTAATATTTAATATTTCCGGTTTAAAGTCTTTGTTTTTCGACGCAATAACGTTATATTCCGACGCTTCGGCAGCAGATTCCCATACAATTGATTGATTTGAATTAGTAATAAAATATGAACTTATGATTGATTCATGTTCAGGAAATATTATTTTCGGCGGAGCGATCTCGGCGGCTTTAACAAGTGAAAATTCTACCGTACGGCTGTCGAGATTTAATGATGAAGAAAATGGGAAGACCGCTTTTACTCTGACGAAGAAAGTACCGTTATCAGGAATTTCCAAATTTAATGAATCAGTATTTGTTGAAATGTTTTTATAGATACTTGTGAAATTTGCATCTCTGCTTAATTCTACATTATAAGCCGAAGTATTCAGACATTTGTTCCATTTCAGAAAAATAAGCGGGGCTTGATTAAAGTATGAAATTACAGTTTTATTTTCCGGAATGATGAGATCCGGTCTGCGTTCTTTAATGATTGTGAATTTAGAGACAGAAGAAACGGCTGTCTTTGTTTTGTCTATTAGCCTGCAATAATAACTGCCGGCTGAAAGAGTCACGGGAATGTTATTATCAGCAGTGACTTTTTTAAAAATTTGTTCACGGTCAAATTGATAAGACGGTGATATTTCGAGATTTTCAGCCGTTGATGCTGACACCTTAATGTTTAAATTTATATTATTTAATTCTGTCATCACATATGCGTTATTTTCCGGATATACTATTTTTGAAGTGTTTTCCTTTTGAGTGAAAGTATTTCCGGAAATATTCATGTTAGAATCCGGACCTAACGATTGAAGTCCTGTATTTGTTAAAACTTCGGCGCTTCCGGAATTCACATTTAAATTAATGTCATCATTATTAATACTTAGATCAGCATTTCCATTATTCAGGTTAATTAATTTTCCTCCAGAGTTAACTACAACATTGCCTGCTGATTTTGTGTTAATTTTCCCTTTGTTAAATTCAATGGAAACTTTATCTTCGGTAATGTTGAGATAAACAAGAGAGTTTTCATTTAATTCAATTTCAGTGCCGTCTTTTAATTTCAATATTGCCAGAGAATTCCGCGTAGTTCTGATGGAATCATAATTATAAAGCGGACTTTCCTGCTGTACTTTTTCCCAGATAGAATTCCCCGAATATTTACGCTCAGCAGTTTCTCTTTTAAAGATGATTGTACCGATTTGTTCTTTTCCGGTAACATCTATCGTTTCAGTTATTTCACTGATCATAAAATATGAAGCAGCAATAATAACTGACACTGAAATGACGGAAAAGATTATATCAGTTACTGATAATTTCATATTTATTCTCTTTTAGATCTATATTGCGCTTTCGCTGATCTTGAGGTTTAATACCCGTAATTTTCCGGAGTTGTTCGAGATTTTTTGGTCTGTTCATTACATTTAATCTTCCAAGTACGGCATAAATCTGCTGAGTGTCTTTTTTGCCTTTAACAGTTATTTGTTCCATTGGAACAACGTCATATTTATCTTTCACGAGCATGTATGAATCGTGAGATATGAGAATGTCAGTGCCGAAAGGTTTATTCAGTGCTTCAATTCTTGATGCGAAATTTACTGCGTCACCGATAACAGTATACTCCATTCTGGTTTCAGAACCGATTTGGCCGGCAATTACATTTCCCGTATTGATGCCGATTCCGAAATGAATTGTAAATTTCTTCTGTTTTTTCCGCTGAAGGTTATATTCATAAAGTTTCTTGCGCATTATCAATGCAGCGTTAATGGCATTTTCAGTGTCATTGCCGTAGGAAATCGGAGTTCCCCAGACTGCCATTATCGCATCGCCGATGAATTTATCAACCACGCCTTTTGTTGTATTGATGCAATGAACCATTAACGAAAGATATTCATTTAAAAACTCAACAACTTCTTCAGGCTGAAGAGATTCAGATATTGATGTAAACGAACGAAGATCAGAAAATAAAATTGCGACATTTTTCCTTTCGCCGCCGAGGGTAAGTTCATTCTTCATGACTTTTTCGGCGATATCCTTGTTTACGAATTTTCCAAAAGCGTCTTTTATTTTTTCGCGCTCCGCCAATCCGTTGCTCATGTTCTGAAACGCAGCTGTAAGTTCTCCGATTTCATCTCTTGTAGTTGCTTTAAGTTTAATGTTATAAATTCCCTGGAGAATGTTTCGTGTTGCTTCAACGAGCGTTTTTATCGGACGTGATATGCTTTTTGAGAAAAAATAAACAGTCAGAATCGCGATTGATAATACAATTAAAGTTATATAGATGCTGATTTTTTGATTACGCAGTACGGGTTTAAAAGCTTCGTTTTTCGGTATTGATGTAATTATTCCGCAATCACCAAAAGAAACTTTTTGAAACGAACCAATATGTAAAGTTCTGTCAAAATATTCATATTCCTGTTTCATTGGCGATGTCCGGCTTTTTAAAAATGTATCGACGATTTTAAGATTTTTAAATTCGGTTTTTTTAAGAATAAATTCCGGATTTTCATGTATTAAAATTTCTCCCTGTCTGTTTACGATAAAAGAGGAAACTAATTTATTTTGAGATTCAATGGATTTGATTAGTTTTTCCGGTGAAATGATTATTACCAGAATTGTATCATTTATCTGAGGATCAGACATCCGGTAAGGAGAGGTGATGCAAATCGCAGGCCGCGTGAAATATGGTGATATATTAATAACTTCATTAAGACCGGCAAATCCATTTATTATTGACCCGCTGATTCCATTAATGACGGAATCAATTTTAACATCATTTAAATTGTTTTCATTTAAATACTGCTGGTTCATTAAACTGTTAAGTATTTCAATACTTCCGGCAGAAGTTTTCCTCGCGATTCCGATAAAAATAAAATCCTTATCTCTGGTAAATACCAGATCAGCCATGATTTGTTTGTTTTGATTTAAAATTCTTGCTAAGTCGGAATATAATGCGTATTTTTCCAGATTGTTATCCAGGATTGTAGACGCAATTATTTCTGATTTATTGATAATTGTTGTAAAATAAAATTGAGTATTTAAAGCGATTAGATTAACAGTCTGAAGATTCTGATCGTCAATGTTTCTTTCCATTTCTCTTCGCGATAGGGAAGAAGTAATGTAGGTCATTGAACTTAATGCAGTAATAATGATTAGTGAAATAATTGCGATTAGCTTAAATCCAATTTTATATTTGAATTTTTTTTTCATAATAAATGGTTATCTCTCCGCAGTTATGCAATTAAAATCAATAATATCTAATTTTATATGACGCTATAATATCATTGTATTGCGAATAATCAATTATAAAAAAGACAAATTATATGTCAATGTTAATTGAATTTGCATGTAATTGAATAACAATTTGTAAAGTTCATTAAAAGACGGGTAAAATTTTTTTAATTGACATATTTTAAAAATTTAAGGTTCATATTTCATGTTAAATAAAATTCCGGAGAAACTATGAAAATTTTGAAATTTATACTGCCTGTTATGATGTTTATATATATATCATCGGCAATGTTTGCTTCATATGAAGACGCGTTAAAAACATATAATACTGGAGATTATAAACTGGCTCTATCTCAATGCGCGTCAATTTTAGATGCAGCTAAAGACATGGAAAGCGGCAGTCAAAACTATAAAATCCGGTTTTTAGCAGCGCACTGTCATTGGAAAATGAAAAATTATACTAATGCAATCGCGCACTTAAAAAGATGCGCAGATATTGAAACGGCTAACGTTAATCCGCTGATCGACATCGCGTTAATTTTAATAGAATCAGGCCGATTCGCTGACGCGGACGTATACGGCAAAAAGGTTGTCGCATTGGACGCAAACAGTTCAATGGGATATTATGTTCTTGGAATGAGTAAATTAAAAATCGGCAATTTTTGGGGAGCTAAAGAGTTTTTTGAAAAAAGCACAAGTTTGGACATTGAACAATACGCGGCATGGAATGGTCTTGGAAAATCATACATGATGCTTAATAAATTTTCCGAAGCAAATACTGCATTTTCAACTGCGTCCGCGCTTAATCCTGAATCGTCTGAGATATATAACAATCTTGCGATGAGTTATTTCAAACTTGAAAAAAAGAAAGAAGCCGGAACTTACATTGACAAAGCACTTGCAATTGATCCGAATAATGAACTGTTAAAAACTAATAAAAAGTTGATTTCCGCTGAATAACATCATGATTTTCACATGGAGCTTGCATTTATGTTCCATGTGAAAATGAGATTTGAATCATGAATAGATACTTCACAGAACAGCAAAAAAAATATTTTACAGAAAGCGACAGCTCTTTAATACAATATCTTTTTTGCAAAGAATTCCCGGATTACGCGCAGAACTTTCATTTAACTGTTCCTGGAAAAAAGCAATTTACAAAGGAACTTAATTTTCTTTTCAAAAGAAATAAAAATGATTTTGCCGGAGACATACGAAAGTGGGATAAAATTTCTAAAGGAACTTTATGGAATCTTTACCTGTATGTTCTTCTCGGCTTCGACTGCTCTGACAGTTTCATTAAAAATTCAATAGATTATTTAAACAAAAATTTTCTGCTTCCTTCCGGCGGATTTTCTTTCGGCTGGACTCCATTGACTGAAAGTTCTCTCTGGACTGGAGAGTATTTATATTTAATATTAAAAGCCGGTTATAAAGGGAATGAAGTACAATTACTGAAAAACTGGATTGTTCAAAATCAAAATGAGGACGGGGGATGGTTTATTTCGCCGCTGAAATCAGTTTCGGATGTTTTTAATTTCGTTTTCAGCGGTAAAGTTAAAATCGAAAAGCAGGTGAAACTTAAAGAAAAAAGCTGTATCTTTTCAACTATCAGCTGTCTGCAGGCATTGCTTGAATACCAGAAAATTTTTGGAAAACATGATGATGAAATAATTGAGAAAGGCGCTTTTTATCTGCTGAGTGAACAGATATTATTCAAAAATAAACTGGAAAGTCTTGACGGTTTTGAAGTTAATAAAGATTTTCAAAGCATCGGGATTTCAATGTTCGGTCAGATTGATATTATAAAATACCTGGATATAATGTCACAGACTTCATATAAAAAGCATAAACTTGTAACTCCCGCGTATAATTATTTAATAAAAGAAAAAACTTTCGAAGAAGGATGGCTGTTTAATTCAACTGCTGATTATAATGTTGAAACTGAATTCGGAATTAAAAAATTTACGGGAGTGGACTATTTCGCTACCTTGAAAATTCTTAAAATACTTTCAAGATATAATTAATTGTAATACGCGTAACCGAATGAAAGGAGAATATTTACGCTGCTGATTGAATCGGGAGTATCATATTCTGCAGCTGGCGCTGGCGCATCTCTTTTCAGCGGCTTAACCGGGGTAACTGGACAAGAAATCCAATTTGCCGACAGTGAGAAAAATACTCCGCCGCTGAAATAAAAGGTTGTTGCTAATTCTGTACCGAATATTATGGCATTTGAATTAGTAACTGTATCTTCAGTGAATTCCGGAAAAAGCTCTTTTGCGTCGCATCCTGCTGTGTACTTTCCAA
>JBFZEW010000373.1:0-4143 GCA_041306665.1 Spirochaetota bacterium
ATGGAAAATCCGATTATTGTAAAATTGTTACATGAAATTTTTTATAATTTGAGCGGTATTAAATCATATTCACAATCTATCAGTTATATACTTCAGTATAATCCCTTTCGCTGCATCCGAAAGATTCTGAAATTTATATGTGTAATAATAAATATTTTCCTGGCTGATTGTCCTGTCTGCAATGATTTTCGCGTCTGATGCGATGTTGAAATCATTCAGTGTAAAATCAACTTTATAGTCGGAACTGAAATTCAGTTTGTGTTTTGTACGGATTACAAATTCATGCTCGTTAAGTTTAAATATTGTTGTTGGAAGTTTTTTTGCCGGTTCTGATTTATCCTCAGATTTAAAATGTATTTCGCAAGGAATGATTACGTCGACAAAAGGCGTACGAACCGCATTTTTTCTGTTTAACTCTTCAGGTTCTGAAATATAAATTACATTTTCATCAAGACGCTGAACATTTACATTAAATGTATATTCCGCGTCGCCTGATCTCCACATGTGAACTTCAATCTCATTATCAGTAATTTCCGGAGCAATTTTTTTCCTTCCAATGAAAACATTTATCATCAGATTTCTGTCAATGTCTCGCGTGAGCTTACCGATAAAAACATCTTTTGATGCTGTCAGAAAGTAAACAAGTTTGTCCTGCACAATGTCGCTGAAAGCTGAGAGCGGTTTTTGTGTCTCGGAGTGGTTATATATTTTTTCATAAGTTATTACAATATCGCGTGAAATATCGAGAAGAGAACTGTGATGTTCAACGTCTTTCATCTGATAGTTGTTCATGAAATTTAAAAAAGAAGTGATTGATTTTTCGAAAAGATCGGGTTTATGCATAATTTCATAGGGCTTGGCTGTATTTAGCATTTCAGTGATTCCTCTAAGCACTTTGAATTGGAAATTGGTCAGACCAAGCTGTTTTGCCTTAAAAAGAAGCATTTGAGATTCATGTACTTTTTTCGTTTTAATCGTCTGCAGGTATTTTGCGATTATGAAAAGAACAAGTACAAACAGCGCCAACGCGATGACTAATCCATATTCAAATCCTGTCGGAGTTTTTAAAATAACTCCAATGATGGTTTTAACTTCCATTTTAGCTCCTTTATGGGAGCAACCCGCGGATGCCGTGTGAATAGAGCGCGCTTTTTAACCTGTTGTACAGGTGGGTTTCCGCACCGGCAATTCAGATTTCTCTGTGAAGAGCGTATCCTACAGACCGGAATTTAAGAATCCCAAGCAAAAATTAGGTTAAGGGGCATAAATTCATCACAAACACCGCAGGCTTCTCACAATAAAAATATTTATTAAGCCTGTGACAAGTATAATTTTTTTTAAAAAAAATAAAAAATCCTTTTACAAATTATATCATAAAAGAATATAAATTCACAACAAAATTTTTGTTTTAAGTTGGATTATGTATAAAACACTAATCATGATATGTTTGTTCTTCTGCTGTCAAAGTTTACAGGCTGAATTTCGCGCAAATTCAGACGGGAAGTGCAATTGGAAACATATGAAAACTTCGCATTTCAGTTTTTTTTATCCTGATGGCTCAGAAAAAACTGCATTAATAGCGTCTCGTATTGCTGAAGATGCGTACCTGCATACGTCCGGCATATTAAATCATAAAATGACGGCTGTTGTACCAGTGATAATTTATCCATCAGAAATACAATTTCAGCAGAATAATATAATTTCAGGTCAAATTCCCGAGGAAGTCGGCGGATTTACTGAATTTTATAAAGGACGCATAGCGCTGCCGTATAACGGTGATCTTCCTGAATTTCGACATGTACTTGCCCATGAAATTGTTCATGCGTTTCAATATGACATGATAAAATCAATGAATAAAACCCTGTTCAGTTTTATAAATATTCCTCTTTGGTATATTGAAGGAATGGCTGAATATATTTCAATTGGATTTGACAGTTCTGCGGACATGTTCATGCGGGATTTGGTTTATAATAATCTATTTATTGATTTGAAAAACTTTAATGACAATAAATATTACAACGGTTATCAGATTTATAAACAAGGACAGTCTTTTCATTATTTTATTTCACAGGTATATGGTGAATCAATAATCGGAAAAATATATACTGATTCAATTTTAAAAAAAAGTTTTGAAAAGTCACTTGAAACAAACCTTGATAAAAAAGTTTTTGAAATCAATAAAGAATGGTTCCGTTTTTATGCGCGGAAATATAACAGGCTGATAGAAGACAGGCAGTACGATGACGAAGCCGGAAAACAGTTGAAAGACCATGTTTTATCGAAAGCATTTTATAATTTTTTACCTTCAATTTCTCCGGACGGACAAAAAATAGCTTTTATCACTACTTCTGATTATGCTTATGAACTTGCTGTCGCGGATTATAAGAACGGAAAACTTGGTAACCAGAAAAAAATTGACGGTGGAAGTTACAACAGTAAAACGCAGTACCTGAATACCAGGTCAAATAACATTTCATGGACATCCGATAGTAAAGAAATACTCTATTCCGTTCAAAGCAAAGATAAAAAAATCATCAGAATTTATTCTCTCGAAAGCAGAAAAAAACGGGACATAGCTCTGCCGTTTGCAGATGTGCGTAATCCTTCAGCGGATAATGACTTTCAGAAGCTGACATTTGCGGCGCAGAAAAATGACGGTACCGACATTTACTTTTACGTTTTTGCTGAGAAAAATCTTGTCAGAGTGACTGATGATTTATTCACGGAAAAAAATCCCGTTTTTTCGAAGGACAGAAAATTCATTTACTATGCATCGAATAAAAATCGAAGCAATGATTATTTTTCACAAAAATTCAACATCTACGCTTTTGAAATATCAACCGGAAAAACATTTCAGCTTGCGGAAAACAATTCTGAAATAGACGGACTTTCCGTTTCTGACGATGGAAAAAAATTAGTCTATTCATCTGACAGAACCGGCATAAATAACATTTATTCCCTTGACGTTGAGTCACTCGCTGTTAAAAAACATTCGAACGTGCTGAATGGTGTTTTTACTCCGGTAATAAAGAACGGTAAAATATACTGTAGCGCGTATAATTTCTTGGGTTATGACATACTTGAGATTGATTCGTCAGCAGAATTTCCCGACATAAACGAAATAATATCAATCAGGTATTTTCCCGAATTTCCTTCGGCTGAAAATCACATTACTGATGAATTCGCGGAGCCGAATAATTCGCTATATAAAGACACAGTGTTTTTCCTTCTTGGAGGAACAGTCGGTTACGGGATAACGGGAATCGCGGTCGGTCAATTTAGCGATCTTTACGGCGATAAACAGCTTCAGTTTTCGGCTGAGTATCTTTATTTTGACGAATTCCAGAAAGAGATTAATTTTGATGCAAGGTATCTTTACCTGAAGAAACGTCCTGATTTTTACGCGGGAGCTTTCAGGCAGAAGAATCCTTTCGCGTTCTATTCAATCGACAGTTTTAATGATTTTTTCAACAGCGCGTATAACGACACAGTATCAATATACAGATATGGCGTCTATGGCGGAATTACTTATCCGGTTACCAGATTTTCCGCGTTTGACATTAATGCATCATCATTCAGATATGAACGGGACTATGTTGAACGTTCACCGAATAAAGATATTAGTGCAAATTTAAATAAAATCTCTGCCGGAATTCGAAACTATAATTTAATATATGGACTTTTCGGCCCTGTAAGCGGTCATAGATTTGAATTGAATTTTTCCGAAACTGCCGATATTTACAGTAATGATTATAATTACCAGAACATTGACGTGCACGCGGATAAATATTATAATCTTGACAATAATTTCATCTTTTCATTTAATTTCAGTTTCGGAATGCTCTTTAATGGAACTGATGACGTTCTCTATTCAATAGGCGGATATAATTCGCTCAGAGGATATGACTATAACGAATTTGCCGGTACAAAGTATTTTCTTTTTACGGCTGAAATTGAAAGTATTCTTATAGACAGTATTCAGCTTGGTTTCGGGACCGGGTGGCGTATTAATAAGCTTGGTTTCGCGGTTTTTGCCGATGCGGGTTCTGCCTGGAATAATGAGTATTATATGAAAACTAACGGCAGATTAGATAGTCTTAAAATTGATTACGGCTATGGATTTAGAATGCATTTATCGCCTGA
>JBFZEW010000374.1:0-2719 GCA_041306665.1 Spirochaetota bacterium
CAAAATAAGTTAATTTACCGGTTAATATGCCTGTAAGGCCGCCGCTGATATATTTTGAATCATAATTTCTTTTTTCATCTTTATTGGTTTGTGAATAATCAAGTTGATAGAGACCATTAAAATAAAGTTTATGATTATAGTAGTTGGCTATTGCGCTGCCTCCGGCAAAAATTCTTTCTGAACCGTCATTATAATCATATTCTGAAAGGTTATATGGATTATTGAAAGGAGCCATTAAACCTGTATAAAAAGAAAAGGCATTTATATCCACATATGCTGTGTAAATGTCAAGACTGGCGCCGTCAGCGCGGTTATCTAAAAGAAGACCGGTACCTAACGAAAAATTTTTACGTCCTCCGGAGAAAACAATCCGCCCGTATTTTGATGCCATGGATATGAAAGCCATGTCAACATCAAAGAAAAAATTATCCTGAATGTTTTCATAGAACCCGGTCGAATCAATTATCTTCATTAAAGATTCCTGCAGTCTGACATAAATGTAGCTGTTAGGCCAAAGATAGCTTCTTCCCCAAAGTTTGATATTCGTTACTGATGCGTGTACAGAGTCGCTCCCTTCGAAATAACCAAGATACATCGGCATTAATGTAAGGCCATATTTTAACCCATCAGTTGAAAAAGATTTTCCGCTATAGTCGACCTGTAAATCAGAGTCAGCTTTTTCATTGTAAAAAAATGATTCAATTGAAAATTCTTTCTGCTGAGCGAAAATTGAAGCCGGAAGCAGAAAAATCAGCAGTACAAAAATTATTTTTTTCATTATTTTTCTCCTCCGAATTCACTTATGCTGTTAAATATTTCCAATAATTCACCGCCGCTTAAAATGTCATTTTCACTTCCGTCTTTGTCCATTATTTTGTAGCTGACACAAACATAGAAAGCGTATCTTTCGGATTTTGTTATTTTGAACATTAGCGAATCATTAATCTTGAGATGCTTAACTGTCATGTAGGCTATGGTACCTCTTCGGAGAGGTTTATCGGCAGGATATATTTTCTTAATAATTCCCTGATCCAGCAGATATTTTGCGTCTTTATCAAACGTAGAAGGCTTTCTGTTAAGCTGATACACAAACATTGTTACAGCATCGCTGAACAACACTTTTTTCTTTATATCCAGATTCTGAGTGTACTCGATCTGATTCAAATCCTGCGCTGAAATGAAAGAGACTAAGCTGAGAATGAAGAGAACTGATAATATTTTTTTCATTGAATTATCCTTAATTTAATTTTTACGGCCAGTCAGGAACAATTTTTATTTCTACCGGTTGATCTGTTTGCCGCTGAAATATTTGAAGATCATTGTCCCAAGAATTATCATTACCGATTAATTCATCAGAGCCGCTTGTTCCTTCGCCGGATTCTTCTTCAGTTGAAGATGTGTCAACAGCCGCATTATCATCCATTTCAGACGTAACATCAATACCTTTGGCATCGCCGAAAGACTGATCATATACAAGACTGTCGGAAATAAGAGCTTTTTTGCCGATTAAGCTGATTATTTCAATTTCACCTTCAAGAACACGCACAGTCATTCCTTTGTCGGGTCCGTAAAAAATCTCTTCAATTGTTCCGCGCACGCTCGATGTTGCGACAGGTGTTGATACTTTAAAAATAGTTTTAACTTCTTTGTTTTTCGGAATATTCACCTGAATTTTGCCTCTTTTAAGAGCGACATTACTTTCGGAACTTGTCTTATCGCTTTTGCTGAAAACCTTTATGACAGTCAGAGATTTAATTTCAACCTTTTGATTATATTGATTCATTTGAAGAACAGCACTTGAATTCGCGCCTGTACAGATATTTGTACCCTCTGGAATTACCTGATTTTTCTGCAGTGGGGTCCAGTTCCGGCCGGTTTTAAACGCAACAGTTCCGCTGACAGATATAACCTTAATTTCAGCAAAAAGCTCAGTCGCGATAAAAATTGTAAAAATGAGTACTGCTACATATAATATTTTTTGTTTCATAGAAACCTCACAATTATTCATATACAGTATACAGCAATATTCATATTTCAATAACTAATTTTAAAAAATCAAACAAAATATTCTTTACAGGAATATATTTTCACTATATTTATGAAAATAAAGACTTTTAAAATTATAATAATGAATTTGTTAATTATTGTAAAATTTTTAAAATTCAAATGATTTATATTGATATTTTCTGTTTCTTATGTAAATTTAAAGTAGTTTTAATTGAAAAAATATTTTCTAATTTTTGAGGGAAAACCATGAAATATATAAAAATGATAATATTGAGCATTATTCTAATTTTTTTCTTGTCGTGCGAAGATGAAATTTCGCAGATAAGGATTGTTACAGCAGCACCACCTTCCGATGTAGCTAAAATCCACATCGCCGTTTTAGATGGAGAAACAATTGTTGATCAGAAGAGCTTTTCAAGAGATGAAATTAATGCTGACGGGTCGGTAACCCTAACTTTAGCACCAGGAAAGAATCGAACAATTGTTTTAGTTTCAGAAAGTGTTGATGGGTATGCAAATTATTATGGATCAGAAATCACTGATATCGAAGCAGGACGAGAAATAACCTTAAATTTAAATATACGTAAAGCAGCTTGGAGTACAGCTGTTATAGCTGGTAATAACAGAATATATTATGATTATGGTGGATCGATCAAAGATCATTGGGATTCAACAGGAATAATTAAAACCAAATACATAATTACTAGAGATA
>JBFZEW010000375.1:0-3614 GCA_041306665.1 Spirochaetota bacterium
ATTGCAGGCATATGCTACGAAGTGGAAAGAAAAAACAGGTAACACTGCGACAATTAAATCTGTCGGTGGTAGTTCATCTATTACTTTAGGACAGCAGCTTCGTGCTGATTTCGCAGCTGGCGACATGCCGGACATTTTCATCATTGCCGGAATTGAAGATTACAAAGAGTGGGCGGATACAATTCTTGATCTTTCAAAAGAAAAATGGGCAGATGAAACTTCTGTAGCTTACAAAGTTGATGGTAAAGTTGTTGGTTTCCCTGTCGCTGTTGAAGGTTGGGGAATGGCATATAATGGAGACATGCTGAAAAAAGCAGGTATTGATCCTAAAACACTTACTAATTATGATGCATATAAAGCTGCGTTTGAAAAACTTGACAGCATGAAAGCTGAACTAGGCATCAAGTCGGTTGTATCAATGGCTGCCGGTTCTGAAATGGGTTGGGTAACTGCGCATCACAATTTTAATTCACTTTTGTCTAACGGTCTTCCTTACGGTGACATGAGTGTTGTTAATGAATTGTTAGCAGGTAAAGTTGACGCTACTCGTCTTGCTGAATATGCTGACTGGGTAGAGCTTCTTTTTAAATATGCAGACAAATCAGTTTTAACAACAGGAAATTATGATTCTCAGGTTGGAGCTTTTGCTACACAGAAAGCTGTATTCCTTCATCAAGGGAACTGGACTGATCCTAACATGAAAGCTGCAAACGCAACTTTTGACATGGGATTTGCTCCTCATGGTTCAATGAAAAAAGCAACTGACGGTATTTTCGTTTCAGCGCCTTCATATTATGTTATTAACTCGAAAAGTAAAAATATTGATGCTGCGAAAAAATTTCTTAATGATCTTGTTTTCACAGAAGAAGGACAGGATTTCATGGTTAATCAGGCTGGTATGATTCCTGCTTATAAAAACGTTAAACTTCAGCCGACAGGCGCTCTTTCAAAAAGCGTACAGTCTTGGGCAGCAGAAGGAAAAATTTACTCATGGATGCAGTATAACTTTTCAGGCGAATTCCGTGATAAAACTCTTGCGCCGATTTATAATCAGTTCGCAAACGGTAAAATTGACAAAGCTAAATTTACAGATCTTTTGAAAACAGCTTTGGAAAATAATAAATAATTGCGCCCCTAATAATTATTTGTACGGTAATTCGTAAAAAGTAATAATGCTTGATGAAACCGGGAGATGTATGTGGAATAATGCAAATCCCGGTTTTTAATCAATCTCTATTTTCTGTATTGTAATTGGATTCTACAAAAGCTTCCGATATTCGAATGCTTATCAGTCGATTTATAATTGTTGGACATTCTAATATTTGAATTATTTTTTTTGAAATGTGTTTTAAAAATTATTCCATTATCCAGAGGTGAAGTATGGAAAAGAGCTTTCTCAATTTAAAAAATTTAAAAACTGATCAGAAAAACAAAATAGTTTTTTGGCTTTTTTTATTTCCGGTTCTCTTTGCGTTTTTTATGGTAGTAATAATTCCATTTTTTCTCGGAATTTTCTATTCTTTTACTGACTGGAGTTCATCAGCAAAAACAGCTGAGGGACTGAAATTTCTCGGATTCGCAAATTACATGAAAAGTTTCAGGGATCTCGGATTCCTTTATTCTTTTATGGTAACGGTTGTATTCACTGTGTTTAATGTCATTGCCGTAAACACGATAGGTATCGCGTTGGCGCTTCTTGTGACGACTCAGATTAAATTCAGAAATATTTACCGCGCAGGCTTTTTTGTGCCGAATTTAATCGGCGGACTAATTCTGGGTTATGTTTGGCAGTTTATTTTTAATAACGCGCTTCCTTCGATAGGAAATTTAGTACCCCAGTTCGGTTTTATTTCCGCTCCCGAAAATCTTGTTCTGACAAGAGTGTCCACATCGGTAATGGCTCTGATAATAGTTAATACCTGGAAATTCGGCGGATATATAATGATGATATACATTGCAGCGCTTGAAAGCATTCCGCAGGAACTTAACGAAGCAAGCAAAATTGACGGCGCGACTGGAATTCAGCATTTTATTTTTATTACAGTTCCATTAATGGCACAGGCTTTTACAATAACAATGTTTCTGACTCTTGTAAATTCATTTAAAGAGTTTGATGTGAATGTTTCTCTTACATCGGGCGGGCCTTCAATATTGTTTTTTGATAAAGCCATAAACGGGACAGAACTTCTTGCGATGAATATTTATAACACGGCGTTTATCGGTAATGATCTTGCCGCAGGGCAGGCGCGGGCTGTAATTTTCTTTATTGTGCTTGTTATTGTTTCAGTTGTTCAGGTAAGAAGAAACAAACAGAAAGAGGTTGAATTATGAGAATTGAAAAAATAAAACTTATATTTCTTGAATTGCTCGCGGTAGCTGTATTTCTTATTTTTCTGTATCCTTTTCTGCTGATTTTAATTAACTCTGCGAAGGATTCATTTTTAATTACGCAGAATCCCATGTCTTTTCCGGTGGACTGGAGCATGATGATAACAAATATGAAAACAATAATGACGATACCGACAATACGTTACGCGTCATCATTTGCATCTTCAGTTATTATTACGGTAATGTCGCTATTAACAATAAATTTATTTTCATCAATGGGCGCTTGGGTACTGGTGCGAAATAAAACAAAAACTTCGCAGTTCATTTTTTTAATGTTTGTCGCTGCAATGGTAATTCCTTTTCAAATAATAATGTTTCCTCTTTTAACATGGTTCCGCACTGTGAGTGATATCATTGGAATACCTTTGTTAAGATCATATCAGGGGATAATTTTCGCTTATCTTGGATTCGGACTCTCTTTGTCGGTATTTATGTTTCATGGTTTCATCAAAGGAATACCTGTCGAACTTGAAGAAGCGGCAATGATTGACGGAGCTACTCAGCCTCAAATTTTTGGTCTGATTATTACTCCATTGTTAAGTCCAATACACGCGACAGTTATGGTGCTGAATGGAATATGGATATGGAATGATTACCTTCTGCCTTTGCTCGTTCTTGGAAAGGGAAATAAAATTCAGACAATTCCGCTTGCTGTGGCGACTTTCGCCGGAGCATATGTGAAACAATGGGATTTAATATTAACGGCAATTTTAATCGCTATAATTCCAGTAATAATTTTCTTCATAATAGCTCAGCGATTTATTATAAAAGGTATTGTTGCGGGTTCCATTAAATAAATTTCTCCGCTGATATTGTCTGACATATTTTATGTTAGATGTATCAGCGGATATTTACACTCTTCGTTGTTTCTAAAAAACAAAATCAAATTGACAAGTTCACGCAAAGAGCACATGGTGATCAGTAATCAGTAATCAGTAATCAGTAATCAGTGAAAAGCAATCAGTTTGATAGCAATTACGTTGGAATTCACGCAAAGTTCGCAAAGTAAACAATTAAACCGCTTTGGAATATAACCCGGCACGAGTGCAAACAAGACACTGCTTTGAAAGCAGTGTATTGTTTGCACTCGTGCCGGGTTATATTCCAAAGCGGTTTAATTGTTTACTTTGCGAACTTTGCGTGAATTCCAACGTAATTGTTATCAAACTGATTGCTTTTCACTGATTACTGATTACTGATCACTGACCACTGATCACCATGTGCTC
>JBFZEW010000376.1:0-7512 GCA_041306665.1 Spirochaetota bacterium
CCGGAAAAGACCAATGCCGTCAGCGCCATGATCTCTAATTATCGCCATTTCTTCAGGCAGTTCAATGTTGCCCATTATTCTTATTTCAGTATCATCTATTGTTTTCGCAGGAAGGTGAGTCAGTTTGGAAAGCTCCCGTTCAAGAAGAAGAAGATCCTGCTGATGACTGATGTAGCTAAGTACTTCTTCATCGGAAGGATTTATTAAAACTTTTCCGCGTACCCCGTCAACAATTACGGAATCCCCGTTTTTAATTGAGGAAGTTCCTTTAATTGTTCCGACTATGGCTGGAATTTCAAGCGCTCTTGCCAGAATGGCGGTGTGAGATGTACGTCCGCCTTTGTTTGTTACAAAAGCAAGAGCATGATCCCGGTTCATCACGGCGGTATCTGAAGGTGTTAAATCCTCCGCAAAAATGATTACATCTTCTTTTAAATCAGCTAATGATTCATGCTCAACTTTCTGCAGATTTTTAATTAATCGTTTATGAATGTCTGAAATATCAATGATTCTTTCTCGAAGATATAAATCATCAATGGAATTGAGACTTTTTATCAGTTCAAGCGAAATGTCATTCAGAATCCATTCGACATTTCGCTTTTCTTCATCTATGGCAGTAATCGCTTTTGTAATAATCGCAGGATCTTCCAGAACCATTAAGTGGCTTGAAAAAATATCGGCCATATCCGATGAAAGACTGTTGGCAACCTGCTGCTGAATGGCAATAATTTCCTGTTTTGTTTTATTTACAGCATTCTGAAGACGCTCTTTTTCAAAAGTAATTTCATCCTGAGAAATTTTATATTTCGGAATAACAATATTAACGCCCTTATAAATATAGGCTTTTCCTATTCGTATTCCCGGAGATGCTATAATGCCGGTAATTTCTTTTTGTGCCATTATATACCGTGATATAAAATTATTTTAATGTATATTTATAACATGGTTTTTTTGTAAAGTCAAGATTTAATTATTTTATCAAATAATATTTATATTACGCGAATTTGGCATAATTTATCATTAACATTATGGAAAAACCGGAACATTGCTCATGCCGCAATTTTCATCATATCCGAAAATAATATTAGCAGCTTGAACAGCATTTCCGCTCTGTCCTTTCATTAAATTGTCAATCACAGCGATAATTACGGCTTTTTGCGTTCTTTCATCAAACATTGGCCTGATTTTACAAAAATTTGATCCTTTAACTTCACATGTACCCGGGGAATGGTCAGTAACCATTATAAATGGTTCATTTTTATAATAATTTTTGTATATTTCTGTTAATTTCGTCTGATTCATATTTTGCGGACAATCAAAGTAAATTGTGGAAAGAATTCCTCTCGCCATGGGGGCAACCTGCGGAATAAAAAGAATTTTATGACTCTTATTCGAATATTTATTTACCGCATTCTCAACCTCGACAAGATGCTGATGCCTGCCTTCACGGTAAGTGTTTATGTTTTCATATCTTTGCGGATAAAAATTCGCTTCTCCCGGATTTTTACCCGCTCCGGAAACTCCGCTTTTCCCGTCACAGATAATCGTGCCGCAATTGATAATCCCGCTTTCACAGGCAGGCAGAAGACCTAAAATCATGGAAATGGCAAAGCATCCAGGATTTCCAATTATCGGGGCTGATTTAATTTTTTCCCTGTTTTTTTCAATAAGCCCATATACGGATTTATCTAGAAGATGTGATGAAAGATGCTCAGTTTCCAAAGATTTATTTTCTGCATAAATTTGATATTCATCTTCAGAATTAAATCTGAAATCTCCGCTGTAATCAATAACTTTGATTGTGCGTTTATAAAAATTTTCAATTATGGTCATTCCAGCACGGTCGGGAGTGGAAAAAAACGCAAGATCAGTATTATCATATTCAATTTCTGAAATATCCTGAACCTGCATTGATAAAAATCCTTTTAATGTTGGAAACACATCATTGATGTTTTTACCAATATCCTTTCTTGCGATAAGCTGTTTAATGTTGAAATGCGGATGTCTGAGTAAAATTTCAATCAGTCCAAGGCCGCCGAATCCCGTTGCACCGATAATTATTATGTTTTTTTTCATTTTCGAGTCCTGAAATTAAATTTTAACATCATGAATGTGAATTAATTTATAAAAATAAATTCTTTGAATATTAAAAAATCTATTTACTTTGCCTGAATATTGTAAAGTATTTTTTAGTTATCATAATTATTTTGTTGACATAAATTCAAGTATTTATCTTTTAAACTATAATAATTATTTAGTTTCTTTTTAAAGAAACATGCGGAGGCATATGAAAAAGTATAATGTAGTAGTAATGGGTGCAACTGGGGCTGTAGGACTCGAATTCAGAAAGCTTCTAATAGAAAGAAAATTTCCTATTAATAAAATAAAATTTTTAGGTAAATCAACCGTAGGCCAGCAGATTGAGTTCGGCGATCAGATGATTACAGTTGAAGCGGTGGAAGACGGGTGTTTTGACGGTTATGAAATCGCTCTATTTTCCGCAGGCGCGGCAATCAGTAAAGAAGTATCTCAGAAAGCGATTGACGCGGGTTGTATTGTTGTAGATAACAGTTCAGCATGGCGAATGGATCCCCAAGTTCCCCTTGTAGTTCCTGAAGTAAATCCGGAAGATGTGCTGAAACACAAAGGATTAATCGCGAATCCGAATTGTACAACAATTCAAATGGTCGTAGCTCTCAAGCCGATTGAAGAACTTTCGCATATAAAAAAGGTGCATGTTGCGACATATCAAGCTGCGAGCGGCGCGGGGGCAACAGGAATGGCTGAACTTGAAACTCAAATCAATCAGCTTGTAAACGGCGAAGAAATTACCGTAAATAAATTCCCTTACCAGCTTGCAATGAACATTATTCCGCAGGTGGATGTTTTTACCGAAAACGGATATACCAAAGAAGAAATGAAAATGTTTCATGAAACTAAAAAAATCATGAATTCTGATATTGATGTAAGCGCTACATGCGTGCGTATTCCCGTAATGAGAAATCATTCTGAAGCCATATGGGTTGAAACTGAAAAAGAATTAGATTTGAAAGATGTAATAAAAGCTTTTGAAAACGCAAAAGGCCTCACGCTTTTTGATAATCCTGCAGAGAAAAAATATCCAATGCCGTTGTATTGCGCGAGCGAGGATGATGTTTTTGTCGGACGCGTGCGAAAGGACATTACTAATCCGAAAGGATTAACTTTCTGGTGCGTGGGCGATCAGATTAAAAAAGGCGCCGCGCTGAATGCAATTCAAATTGCTGAACTTTTAATTGAAAAACAACTCGTTTAACATCAAAAAGGGCTGAAAAGCCCTTTTTTCTTCCAATAAGTTAATTTTTTCTAAGTAAAAATACGATATATACTACAGTTACTAATATTTTTCAGGATTCTAAATGAAACTGCTATTAATTTATTTTGACAGTAATGTAGACAAAATGCTTATTGAAAAAACGGATGATTCCGGAAATAAAACAATAATTCCGGCGTCGGAATATAATTTTGTTTATAGAGATGAAATTGTCGCGAGAGTAGTGGATGTTGATAATCCTGAAGATGCCCGTAAATATCTTGATTCAGGACACACGTATTTTAACACAATCCCATATACGAAACTGAAAATAGGAACAGGTATTTTTTTTGACGATCAGCAGAAATGCTATAAAGCGTCAATGTACGGATTTATTATTATTGATAAAGCGGGTTCGATGCGTATCATCTCGCCTTTACAGATAAATAAATATAAAACCAAATCGTATTACTGGATTTTTCCGACAAAAGACGGTAAAATACCGAGTTATACTCATATTGAAGAAATTTTAAAACAGAATAAAATACTTGCAATATTAGATCGCGGAGAAATTGATAAAAAAATTACCGCAATTAATACATCTTTAAAGACTCTCATTCGTGTAAAAGTTGCACAATCGAAAGGAGCAGTAAACGGACGTAGGGAATATTTCGTACCTCTAACTAATGTTGATAAAAAAGCCGGCAAGCTAATGTCCGATGGTCATATTGATTTCAAGGAAGTTAATTCAATAATTCAGGTTACAAAAGGCCAGGAACTTCTTCAGCGCTTTCCGGAAGTTGTTGCCCAGGAAGGTTATACTGTTTATGGCGAAAAAATCGCAGCGGTGGCGGAACCCACAGGCGGATATTTAATCGGCAACAACATTGTTCCAGCTGTAACTGACGAGAATATTTTTGTGGCCGCGATAGACGGATGTCTTTCAGCTAATAAAAACAAAGTTTCCGTTGAACCAATAGCGATTATTAACAATAATGTTGATTATGAATCAGGCAACATTGATTTTAACGGATCAGTCCACATTAAGGGCAGTGTATTGCCCGGATTTTCAGTCAAAGCCAAAGCTGATATTATTGTTGAAGGTAGTGTTGATGATGCGACACTGCTCGCTAATGGAGAAATCATTGTAAAAATGGGAATTGCGGGAAAAGGAAATACTGTCGTTAAAGCAACTGGCAACATAGCATGTAAATTTATTTTAAATTCCAAAGTTGAATCACTTGGATCTATTATTGTTGATGATTCAATAATTAACAGTAATGTTTCGTCTAATCATAAAATTTCCGTAATTTCCCAGCACGGAAAAATCATGGGCGGCGAAACTCTCGCGAGACATGAAATCGCTGTTAATACGGCTGGTTCAACCAAAGAAACAGTAACGATTCTCACAGTAGGAAAAAATCTTGAGGTTGAAAAAGAAATTGCCCAGATAAAACAGGAAATGACTCATATAAAAGAACTTATTGAAGATTTAATGCAGAAAATACGTTCTAATTACGGAAATAATCTGTTTGACGATCCGAAAAAATTCATTTCAATTCTTCCTGATGTAAAGAAAAAGCAGTGCATACAATTTTTAGCCGATTTATCCAATTTAAATAAAGATCTTAAAGCTCTTGCAGTTCAAGGAATGGCTGCCGAAGAAAAATTAGTTTTTGATATGGAACCGCAGATTATTGCGAAAGATAGAATATATCCGGGAACGCAGATTTTTATAAAAAAACGTACGAGAAAAATTGAACATGAAATCACTAATGCACGATTTTTCGAAGATCCGGAAGAAAAAGTAATAAAGTTTACTTCCGCAATATAAACTATATTAGTTGACAAAAACAGTTCCCGCGATAAAGTTATTGAAAATGCATTAAATGAGGTGTTTTTATGAGTATGCCGAGTATTGGCGAACTGATTATCATATTTTTCATTGTTCTGGTTGTTTTCGGAGCAGGTAAAGTTCCGAAAATTGCGAGAGATATTGGATCAGGAATTAAAGAATTTAAAAAAGCCATGTCAGATAAAGACGAGGATAAATAAAAGAAATGGTGATTATTTCCGGTTCAAATTCTTTTCTGGCTTCGAAACTGATTCCGCATTTAAGAAACAATTTTCAGGTATATGCATTTGACGATGAACAAGGAAGTATTAATGACTATAATTTCATGCTTGAGATGTTCAGCACTGTTAAACCGAAATATTTCATTAATCTTAAAGAAAAAACTGATATCATTGATTCTGAATTTGACAGGGAAACATGCTACAATATAAATTCTCTTTCACTTAAAATTATTTCTAATTTGTGCAAAAAAAACAACGTGAAGTTAATACAGCTGAGTTCAGGCTATGTCTATTCGGATAAAACTGAAAAAATGCTAACTGAAGACGATGATATTTCAGCAGAGTTCGTCTACGCGGACTCAAAACTTTATTCTGAAAAAATTATCGCAGAGTCAGGTGTAAACGCGCTCGTCCTGAGAGCCGGAGATCGTTTTTTCGAAAATGGTACTTTTTTAAAAAAAATAATTGATCACATTCTTCATGATAAAGAAATAACAATTCCTGAAAATTGCATCATATCTCCTGTTTCAGCAAATCAATTATGTTCATTTATTGAATTTGCCGTGGCCAAAAATTTGAATGGTATTTATAATTGTTCATGCGTTGATTTCATAAGTGTATTCGATTTTGCCGCGCATTTTATTGATTACTATAACAGTATCAATAAAATAAAGCTTAATCCTGAAATCAAGAAAATCGATTCAAAGCAATATCTTTTCCCCGTTGACATTCCGCAATTTAACAAATTATCCGTCGAAAAGGCTAAAAAATCCGGCTTCAATCCGGAAGTTGATATTTTTAACTCAATGGAAGATTATATTAAATCAGGCAATGCTTGATAAAACAATAAAAGCTGCCGTAGAAATTAAAAGTGTATAATCTGAGATTAATTTAAATTTAAATTCATAAAGATAAAAAATTCTGTAAAGAAAAATCATTAAAAATAAATATATGATTATGACTGCTTCAAACAATAATGCATGCATTTCAGTATTAATTATGATTAATGGATAAATTAACACAGAAATAACTGACAGTAAAATCATGAATTTTAACGATTTCATTTTACCTATCATTACAAAAATAGTTAAATTGCCGAAAATTAAATCACCTTCATAATTAATTAATTCTATTATACTGTTTTTAAAATAGAAAATTATTAAAATTATTATGAATAACGATGCTTTAAAAAAAGAAAAATTATTAAAACCAATTACTGCCAAAAGAAGCGATGAATAAAAAAAACTTTTAAAAAAATTCGAAGAAAACAATAATTTAAATATTTTTTTAGAATTGTGACTGACTTTTTTTCTGAAAGATGGAATGGACGGCGCAAAACAAAAGAAACTTATTATTAAAAGATAAATGATGAAATTGATTTCGCCGTGACTGAAAAGTAAAACGATACTTACCGTATATAACAGCGTGCAAAGTAAATATCCCGCCGCAATGACGGTTTTTTTGTGTTTGATTTTTTCATTTTTATAAAACTGAATAATTATATTGTCACTAAGAAAATAGAAAAGTTCAGCACATAAAAAAATCAACGGTATTGCGATAAAAAAACCTGAATGAAATGTCGAGCCGGAGATAATTTCCATGCATTTTAAAAACAGCAGCCCAATCATTACCGGAAATATTTTTAGTTTATCAAACATTAAATGAACAAGGAATAAAATTTTAATGAAAAAATTACCGTTTGTATTCTTAATATAATGCAGTCGGCTTATCACGTTATTGATAATCCATGATGGAGTCGATGCTCCGGCAGTAACAAATATCTGATCTTTATTTTCAAAATCATTGTTGTTTAATTCATCAGAATTTTCAATAAGGTATGTTTTTATTCCGCGGCTTTCTGAAATTTCAGCAAGCCGTTTCGTGTTGCCTGAATTTTTCCCTCCGATAACAACAACCTTGTTTATTCCGTCATTTATCTTTTTTATAAGTTCATTCTGCCTGTTTTGCGTTGAATCACAAATTGTATTAAATATACTTATTTTAAAATTATTTTCCTGAAGGTAGGCTTCACATTGATGAAAGAAATCGATATTAAGAGTTGTCTGCGAAACAAGAATCATTTTTTCCTGTTTTACAACAGAGGATAATTCTTCAATTGTCGAAACAACAATATAACCGGCTGA
>JBFZEW010000377.1:0-3040 GCA_041306665.1 Spirochaetota bacterium
AAATCATCTTTAATAAATATGATTACAAACCGTAAAAATCTTGTAAAGACAGGAGCGAAACCAGGTGTAACTCAAATGATAAACTTTTTCATGATTAATGATAAAATTTCATTTGTTGACCTTCCGGGATACGGTTTCGCAAAAGCGCCTGAAAGTGTTCGCAAGCAGTTTAAACCAATGATTGATGCATATTTCCAGAACAGGGAAAACTTGAAAATAGTCTTTCTGCTCATTGACTGCAGACGGGATGTAACTGAATTTGAAACAAAAATGATTACACGTCTTTGCGAACTTAAAAAACCAACCGCAATAATCATGACTAAAACTGATAAGCTTACCAGAAATCAAATCGCTCAAAATACAATGAAAATTGCTGACCAGCTTAAAATTGAAAAGGAATGGATCATTAAAGCTTCAACTCTAAAAAATACCGGCCGCAAAGAAATTCTTGCATTGATTACTGATTATTCTTCTTAGGGAAATGCTATATCTGCGTCATTAAATACATGATTCTGCTGGCTTTTTCTTTCGGCATTAGCGAAATTAGATAGCTCGTAATACTCTGTGAACCTGCCTGGAGAGCGTTTCTATCCATCTGCCGGAGAACATCAATTATCAATGGATCATCCCATTTTATCATGATGGCAACAGAGTCAGCCGGCGGCATACTTACAATTTTATTCGCGAGATCGACGACATTTTTCTGATATCCGCTATATTGTGTTTTTTCATCATTAAGTCTTTTCTTTTCTACCTCGAGTCCTTTTCGAATTTCATCGATTTTTTCCAACTCAATCGCGATCTGCTTTTCCTGTTCTTCAATCACAGCCTGCCGTTTATCAAGCTCTTCAACACGTTCCGAGAGCTGTTCTTTTTCTTTTTCGAATTCTTCAAGCGCGATCAAAGACGGTTCATCATCTGAAGCGTAAACTGAAAGTTCATCAGGAGCTTTGGTGTAATTAGAATAATATTTAGAAAGATTTATCATGCCGATATAGTCCATCCAAAACATACCCGCTCCTAAAGTAAAAAGAAGCAGTATTATCAGAAACAATATTTTCGATTTATCAGAAACTCTCATTTGTTACCTCACTCAGATTCATTATAGCTGCTCAGGACATTCCTGACATATTCTTCAGTTTCTTTGAACGGCGGTATTCCGCCATATTTATCAACCGCGGTTTCACCTGCATTATAAGCCGCGAGAGTTTTTTCATAATTACCGTCATATTTATTTAAAAGATAACTCAGATATTTTGTTCCTGCTGTAATGTTATTTTCAGCGTCATAAACATCATCAACACCGAATGCCTGAGCTGTATCAGGCATAAGCTGCATAAGTCCAACCGCCCCTTTTTTTGATACAGCGTACTGATTGAAATCAGATTCATTTTTTATAACCGCTCGAACCATATTCTGCGGTAAGTTCTGTTTCTGTGATTGATAATTAATTATTTTGTCAATTTCCTCTGCCGAATACTTCCTTTGCGTAATTTCGACTGAATCATTTTTAACAACCGGTACAGAGTAGTTCGCTGAAGCCGTATTGTGTTGTTTCAATGTACCGAAACGTTTCTGGATTTCGGTAATTCGCGTCATTATCTGATACATTTCAGGAATCATTTTGCCTCACGTAAAATAATTATTTTTAAAATAAATTTTCTGATTAATATCATCAAGTTCTTTTTCTGATGATATTTTCAGAATATGATCATATGCGTCTTTTTTTCTTTCTTTAAGTTTTTCAAGAGCTTTTCGTTTTTTCATTGCTTCGGTTAAGCGTATTCTGATTTCATTTATTTCAGGCTGCATTAGCTCAATATCATGTTCGGATTTATCAATGACTCGATCCGCAAATTCTGCAAATCTTTGAAAATTTAAAAGCTCGTTAAATTCAATTTCATTTTTACTCATTTTATCATGGAAAACCGTTTTCTGCTGATTAACTTCATCGTGATAACGCTGCTGCTACAATCTTAAAATATTCTGTCTCCCGACTGCTGCCGCAAGTTCTGCCTGAATAATTTTTTCTTCTCTGGTTCTGATATCCAGAACTTTTTCAAGTTTAAATTTAAATTTTTTCATTCAGTTCTTCGGTTCCCGTTATTGTTTTCTCTTATAAAATGGCGAAGCGACATAATCCGGATTCTGGGTAAAAATAGAATCTTCCTTTTTAAATAAAGCAATTAATCTTGCGACAGATTTATCGAGATTTGTTACTTCACTGACTTTCTGTTTCAAGAAGCCGTTGATTTCATTCATCATGTCAATTGCTTTATCAGTAACAGGATTAGAACCCCTTACATAATTACCTATTAAAATCATATCCTCATTTTCCTTGTAGCTTGCCATCAGCTGTCTGAATCGTGCAGCAGCATCTGAATGCTCCTGTGTTATTACATCTTTCATACATCTTGAAAGCGAACCAAGAACATCGATTGCGGGATAATGCCCTTTATTAGCAATGTTACGATCAAGTATAATGTGACCGTCAAGAATACCGCGGACAGTATCGGCAATGGGATCATTCATATCATCCGCTTCGATTAATATCGTGTAAAAACCCGTAATTGTTCCTTTCTCGCCGCTTCCTGAACGCTCAAGCATTCTTGACAGCAGTGAGAAAACTGAAGGCGGGTAACCTTTCGTCGCGGTAGGTTCTCCTGCCGCAAGTCCGACTTCCCTTTGAGCCATCGCGAAACGCGTAACTGAGTCCATCATTAAATTGACGTCTTTTCCTTCATCTCTGAAATATTCTGCAATCGAATGAGTAAGCAAGGCTCCGCGGATTCTAAGCATCGGCGGAGTATCAGAAGTCGATACAATCACGACAGATTTTTTCAAGCCTTCCGGTCCCAATTCTTTATCAATGAAATCTTTCACCTCACGGCCGCGTTCTCCAATAAGACCAATAACATTAATATCTGCGTTTGTGTATCGTGCAATCATCGCGAGAGTTGTTGATTTTCCGACACCAGAACCGGAAAATATGCCGAGACGCTGACCGCGGCCAACGGTCATAAGTCCGTCTATTGCTCTG
>JBFZEW010000378.1:0-2548 GCA_041306665.1 Spirochaetota bacterium
GACAGATTTGCTCCATTTTTGATATAAGTGTCATCAAACAATTCTTTAATTTCCTTGACGCCAAGTTCTTTATGCATCTTATCGGCGTGATTCTGCACAACAGATCCGAAATCGACCTGAACCCATTTCGGTAGAGCGATGTTATACTCGCTTTTAAGAACAAATGCTACACCGCCCTTCCCGGACTGACTGTTTATCCTGATAAATTTTTCAAACGATCTGCCCAAGTCGCCCGGAGCAACATGCAGATACGGAATTTTCCAGCCGCCGAACGCTTTAACAAGCTCCTCTTTCTGGGAAAATCCTTTGTTAATCGCGTCCTGATGCGATCCGGAGAATGCCGTAAAAACAAGTTCTCCCGAATAAGGATGACGGGGATGCACGTTCATGCTTGTAATCTCTTCGACGCTTGTTACAATCCCAGGCAAATTGGAAAAATCAAGTCC
Organism: Spirochaetota bacterium; assembly: GCA_041306665.1. Lineage (GTDB taxonomy): Bacteria > Spirochaetota > UBA4802 > UBA4802 > JAFGJZ01 > JAFGJZ01. Next base: position 447 of record JBFZEW010000378.1, read on the forward strand.
TGTTGTCACGCCAAGATATTTAAAATTCATGGATAGGGTTATTAAATCTAGATTACCGGTTCTTTCACCATGCCCAAGAAGAGTGCCTTCAACTCTGTCAACTCCCGCCTGAACAGCAAGAGTTGTCGCTGCAACAGCGCATCCCATGTCATTATGAACATGAACTGAAATTACAGACTCTTTTCTGTATTTATATCTGTTAAGAAAAATTTCAACCATATCAGCGAATTCATTCGGCATTCTGCGTTCAACAGTCATTGGAAGATTGATTATAATTTTATTGTTTTCATCAAATCCCCATGTTTCAGCAACTTTTTCACAAATCTCAATTCCAAAATCAACATCAGTATCTGACCATTCTTCAGGTGAAAATTCATATCCGATAAATGAACCGGCATCAACAAGTGCTTTGCTTTCATCTTTAATCTGCCGTGCTGCGTTAACAGCAGTTTGAATGACATCATCGCGGGTCATGTTGAATACGTATTTCATGTGAAGCTCGCTCGTTGCGATGTATGAATGAATAACCGCGCGTTTTGCGCCTTTTACTGCGTCAATTGTACGCGTTATTAAATGAGGCCGCGACTGAGTTAAAACAGATATTGTAACGTCATCCGGAATCATATTTTCTTCTATAAGTGTCCGGCAGAAATTGAAATCATCCTCTGATGCGGAAGGGAATCCGACTTCAATTTCCTTAAATCCGATTGAAAGAAGAAGCTTGAAGTATTCCTTTTTCTGCTGAGGCGTCATGGGATTAGGCAGAGCCTGATTACCGTCACGAAGGTCAACCGCGCACCATGCGGGATTTACACAGATTTTTTTTGAAGGCCATTGTCTGTTGTCATTTTTTACGGAAGGCATTTTCGCGTAATTCATCATAAATTCATTCTCCTTGTTATTGATGTAAAAAAAAAGCCGTCACGGTTTCCGTGACGGCTTTCAGATTTCAGTGTTTACAATACTTTATCCCGCCACGGTTTCTATTCGTAGTTCCAAGAGCAGCAGGTTTAGTAATAAATTTAAATTCTTCATATCTCTTTATGTTATTGCATTCATAATTCTGTCAATATTTTTTTTAGGCTATTTAAAAAAATAATCATGTACTGACACTCCTTAATGCTTACTTCAAAGAAACAAAATTCAAAGTACAGGTTCATGCAAAGGATTTGGCCACAGATGAAATCAAATAGGAGATGCAATTAATAACGAACAATGAATAATGAATAATACTTAAACTTCCAGTTTGTGGAAATTTTACAGTTAAAATCACTATTCACTTTTCATTATTAATTATTCATTGCTTTTAACCGCCCGCTTCGCTCGATGAACGCAGATGATCGCAGATGAGAAAAAGAGAAAAGTGGAAAGAGAAAAGTAGAAAGCGGAAAGTGATAATTCAAAATTCAACATTGCTTCATTATACTTGTCACTTGCCGTTATTGTTCACTTCTCATTATTAATTATTCATTGCCCTTATTGTTCACTGGTTATTGATTACTATTCACAGGAACCGCGCTGAACCATGAATCTGTTGAGTAATCATAATTCACGGAATAACCCTCAACTGCCGCAAGACCCGAAAATTTATAACCCGCCGGTTCAGGGAACTCAGTGCTTCCTCCTTCGACATACACAACATCAAGAAGCGCCGCATTTTTTTCATATAAGAAAATAGTTTCGCCTGAATTATTCAGAGAAAATTTAATTCCTTCAAAATTCGCGTCAAAAGAAAAAGTCGTTTTAAAAACAGAGATGCTCTGGCAAACGCAGAACTTTTCACCGGATTCCATGATTGTACCGACCGGGAAAATAAATTTTGATGAAGAGCTGCTTCCATCAAGCAGATAGTATCCGCTGATATCAATTGAATACGCGGAGTGATTGGTAATGATAATGAACTCTTTATCAGTATCACTGCCGGCCGCATCATATAATATTTCAGTAAACCGGATTTTTGAAATATCAACAACTGAAATGTCTTTCATTTGTGAAAATTTCTGATATAAAATTTCAATTTGACATTGTCCTTCAGATGCCAAATTCAGCAGACCAGGAGAGTTGAATTTCGCAATATTAGCATCGGTTGTTTGCCAAAGCGC
>JBFZEW010000379.1:0-3915 GCA_041306665.1 Spirochaetota bacterium
TTGCTGTTCTCGCGAGATTCGCAACATTGGTAGCGTTATATATACGCACTTTAATGTTCATCTCGCCTTCTTCGTCTATAACCAGATTTTTAAGAAATTTCGATTCATAAATCTGATAAGCAACCTCGTCCATGTAATAGGCTCCGTTCTGAGAAAATTTCCCAGGAAGAACCGTACAGAACAAATCACTGTCTTTCATGAAAAGTTTCGCGAGAGAAACAAATTCATTTCCCAAAATGTTAGTCTTAATTTTTTTTCTTAAAATCTCGACATTTACTCTGTTGATAAATCTTTCATATTTCTGACGTTCGTAAAACAATGTAAGAATGATATCCTGAATTCTATCGAATTTTTCGAATACTGATCCGGATTTCACGTTATTAATATACTGTATAATTTTCTCGCCATCGAAATAATTAAGTCCAGTTTTCAGCCCGTAAATTCCATCGACGCCTTCAAGCACGTACAAGTCGATCCCTTCGATCAAGTTGACAAATTTAATTACATCCGGAGAATAAAATGAAATGTAAAATGGAATGTTCAGCTTCAAACTTTTTGACAGATATTCACGCACTTTATCATAGTCGCGGACAACAAAATCCTTTAATTTTATCGGATTGCCGTCATTATCTACATCGATTTCAAATTCATCGGGAATAAACGTGATTCCTGTTCTCATGTTTTCAGTGTTAATACTAAGTACCGCGAAAAAAGTCTGTTTATTATTGTTAAAGGCGTTAGACGCTGCAAGAAGTATATTTATCATTTTGCCGCTTCCGGCAAATTCATCGACAGCATTTTCCTTGTCTGAATTTTTAGCGTAATAGATAAATCCGAACGCGATTATGCTTATTGCGAGCAGTAATATTATAATTCCTTTTTTACTTAACACCGTAAAGCCCCTTTTTTATTATATAATCGACAGCGTCCGAATTCATGCCGCTTTTCAGATATTCGACATCTTTAATTCTGCCTCGCAGCATTGATGAACTTAGGTTAATCTGCCTGTTTGCTGACAGAAAAACATTTCCAGCCCAATTTGCAAGTTTTTTATTTATAATTTCTCCATCGCGCTGAAGAACTATAAAACTCGCGGTTTTAATAATAATTTCCGGATTTTTCCAGCTTTCGAGAGTATTGAAGGAATCAGCACCGAGGATAAAAAAGAGCTCCGCGCCGGGATTTTCGGCTTTGATTTTATTAACTGTAATGTAGGTATATGAATCTTCTTTTCGAGAAAGTTCATCTTCGAAAACATCAAAATGAGAATAATTGCCTATCGCAAGTCTGATCATTTCAGCCCGATCGCTGCCGCTTACGTTAAAATCAAGTTCCTTGTGCACCGGAATCCGAGACGGTACAAAAAGTATTTTATCAAGATAAAATTCACGCAAAACAGTTTCAGCGCAGAATAGATGTCCGTTATGGAACGGATTAAATGTTCCTCCGAAAATTCCAATCCTTTTTAAATTCATTTAAAAAACCAATTCCTGATCATAAAGTAATTCACCGGAAACATTTTCGTCTGAAATCAGAGCATTAATGTATTTCTTTAAATTTTCATTTTTCTCAGTTTCAAAAATTCTCAATAAAACATCATTTGCTTTTCTGTTATCCATATCTTTCATTGTTCGAAGAATAATTTTTTTAATAAACTCATTTTTCTCTATTATGTAACGCTTTTCAAGAAAACTTAAATCTTTTAAACCCATTTCCTTCGCGAGAATATATCCTTCCGAACGGTCAAGAATATCATTGCTGTTGATTTTTCCAAGAAAACGGATATATATGATTTTATTATAGGCGAAAAACGCCGCAGTACTGCTGCTTTTCACAAGACGCGAAAAAAACATTCCTGATAAAAACAGGAACATTATAATTACTGCAAATATTAAATAACTTTTATACTTCATGAAAAAATCCTCGCAAATTCCTAATCCACATTTAAAAAGTGGTACAAGAAACATCAACTGAAATAATCATCAATTCAGAATCAGTCGGAATTTTCTTTTGTTTCATTACTATACAATAAAAAAAATACAAAAAACAAGTTCACGCAAAGACGCGAAGTTCGCAAAGCATGTAAATGCCGGCATAAGTATGTATAAAAACCAGTATTTACTATTAATTAAATTTAGCGAAATTAAATCATAATCCTTGACAAATACAATGGAAATATTTATTTAAACAATAACAATTCTTTTTTAAATACGAAATAAATATTTTTCCACTCCAGTTTATAGAGGTAAAAATGAAATTTGATACAGTAATAGGTCTGGAAGTTCACGCGCAGGTCAACAGCAAAACGAAAATTTTCTGCGGCTGCAGTACTCAGTTCGGTTCTGACGCAAATACACAGACTTGTCCGGTATGCCTCGGTCTTCCCGGAGTTCTGCCTGTTTTAAATGAAGTTGTACTGCAAAAAACTGTTCTTGCCGGTTTAGCTCTGAACTGCGGGATCAGCAAATATTCAAAATTCGACCGAAAAAATTATTTTTATCCTGACTTGCCAAAGGCTTATCAGATTTCTCAGTTTGATAAACCTGTCTGCGTGGGCGGATATATTGAAATAAAGGCGGGAAATGGAAAGAAAAAAATCCGTCTAAACAGAATACACATGGAAGAAGACGCGGGCAAAAACATTCATTCTGAAGTCCCCGGCGTTGCTGAATCATATGTGGACTTCAACCGGACCGGAGTTCCGCTAATGGAAATCGTTTCAGAACCGGATTTATCTTCAGGCGATGAAGTATATGAATACTTAATGAATCTGAAACAGATATTAAAATACATAAATGTATCGGACTGCAACATGGAAGAAGGTTCACTCCGTTGCGATGTCAACATCTCGCTTAAACCTGAAGGCAGAGAAAAACTTGGCGATAAAGTTGAAATTAAGAACATGAATTCTTTCAAAGCTGTTAAGTCGGCAATAGAATATGAAGTCGCGCGGCAGACTGAAATGCTAAATGACGGAGAAAAAATCGCGCAGGAAACTCGGCTGTGGAATCCTGATAAAAACAAAACATATTCAATGAGATCAAAAGAAGAGGCTCATGATTACAGGTATTTTCCGGATCCTGATCTTCCGCCAGTAACATGCGATGATGAATTTATTGAAAAACTCAGAAAATTACTTCCTGAACTTCCGGAAGCAAAAAAAGAAAGATTCATAAATGAATTAGGTCTGTCAGATTACGACGCTGGAGTTTTAACCTCAGTGCGCCAGCTTGCTGAATATTTCGAAAGAGTTTTGAGTGAAGGAATAAATCCGAAAAAATGCTCAAATTGGATAACAAGCGAACTTCTCGGCAGAATTGAAAACGCGGAAGATATCAATAATTTTCCGGTGAAACCCGCGTCATTGGCAAAACTGCTGACTCTCATTGACAACGAAACAATCAGCGGGAAAATCGCAAAAACAGTATTCATGGAAATGATTGAAACATCCGGGGAAGCGGAAGATATTATAGATAAAAAAGGACTTAAACAGGTTTCTGATACAGGTGAAATTGAAAAAATTATCGATGACATTATTTCAGCGAATCCGCAGCCTGTTGAGGATTTTAAAAACGGAAATGAAAAAGCAATCGGCTTTCTGGTTGGACAGGCAATGAAGCTTTCTAAAGGGAAAGCAAATCCGCAGCTGGTAAATCAGATTCTGAATAAAAAATTAAAATAAGACAGAGGTAAACATGAAAGCATTAATTAAAACAGATATTCCTGAAGCAAAGAAACTTTACAGCGGGAAAGTCCGTGATCTATATGAAATTGATGAAGAACATTTTCTGATTGTTTCAACAGATAGACTTTCTGCTTTCGACCACGTTTTCCCGAATGGAATTCCCGGAAAAGGGAAAATTTTAAATGAAATTTCCAATATCTGGTTTAAGAACATCAATTTCATAGAAAATC
>JBFZEW010000380.1:0-10342 GCA_041306665.1 Spirochaetota bacterium
CCAATCCATGCGCGGTGTTGCCGAAGAATTGGAAATAATTTCCGGAAACGACAAAATTTCATGCGCATTGAACGCATTTATATCGGGCAAAAAAATACGTTTGACTGAGAAAAAACATCACCGTTACAACATCCCGGTTACTTTAAGTACAAGCCAGGAAAAGATTTTGAAATCGGCGTCAGTCAATCCTCTGACTGTTGTTATCGGACCTCCGGGAACGGGGAAATCCTTTACTATCGCGGCACTGGCGATTGATCATTACTGCCGCGGAGAAAGCGTCCTCATCGCGGCAAAGATGGATCAGGCGGTTGATGTCGTATATCATAAAATTTCCGCGATGTCGGGATGCAGCAGAATTGCGGTGCGCGGCGGTGATAACGAATATTTAAAGAACCTGAAAAAAAACATTCAGAATATTCTTAACAACATTGCTCCAACAAAAAGCGAAGACAGAATTCTTGAATACAACATTCACCGCCTTACTTCCCAGATTGACAGCTGTGAAAAAGATCAGACTAAACTGGAAAAAAAATATCAGCAATTTGTAAAAAAGGAAATCAGTACCGGAAAATTTTTCGAAAAATGGGAAAAACATTTTATCATACGTCATGTATTCAACAGAATTAAATTCCGTCTGCTGCTGAAATATACCGAAGCCAAGCCTTTCCTCTACCGCTTTATTGAAGAAGATGAGCAGATCATTCAGCATAAAAATCTTCTCATTTCAAAATACATTGAAAATATTTCGCTTCTTGACATTAACCACGCGCTTGAAGACGGACGGAAAGATATTGTTGCGTTCAACAAGGGAATCCGCGCAAGGACTGACTTCAAACAGCAGCAGATTTTTGACGGAATTAATTTTTCGTCCGTTCTGAAACTTTTCCCCATATGGCTGGTAAATACAGCCGACATTTACAATGTGCTTCCGCTTCAGACAGAACTTTTCGATCTCGCAATTATCGATGAAGCCTCGCAATGCGATATTGCTTCGATTCTGCCCATACTTCAGCGGGTTAAACGCGTCGTTATTGCAGGTGACCCTCATCAGCTGCATCATTTAAGTTTTATTCCGCAGAAAAAACAGCATGAATTCGCTAAAGAAAACCGTCTTACTTCATCGGATTCGGAAAAATTAAATTACCGCGAAAAAAGCGCGATCGAAGCGGCAGTTGATGCAATCTCATCTAACAGAGGAATATTTTTTCTGGATGAACACTACAGAAGTCTTTCTCCGATTATAAAATTCAGCAATGATGAATTTTATAACCGCGCAATAAAAATCATGACGGAAAAACCTGTAAATTTAAAATCATCGATTTGCATTATTCCGTGTTCCGGGAAACGCGAAAAGACCGGCATCAATAAAGCGGAATGTTCTAATATCATTTCCTACGTATCCATGCTTATTCTTTCGCAGAAAAAATTTCCTCAGAAATCCTGTCAGTCAATCGGAGTACTTTCGCCATTTCGCGCGCAGACCGATTACATTTACAGGGAACTGCTTAAAACATTCAGAATTGATGAATTGAAGCGCCATGACCTGCTAGCAGGCACAGCTCATACTTTTCAGGGCGAAGAACGCGACATCATGCTTGTTTCTCTTTGTGCTGACGACAGCAGTCACGCTAATACTTTTCTTTTTATGAGCAAACCGGACATTCTGAATGTGTCCATCACGCGCGCCAGAGGTTCCCAAATTGTTTATGCTTCTTTTGATGAAAAATTACTTAATCCGGATCTGCTGATACGCAGATATATCGAATATATAAAATCCTATTCTCAAAAAGCCTCTGAACCTTCCGCGTTGACGGATTTCTTCCAGGAGGAAGTTGTCGCGTTTCTGGACAAATATTCCATCAATACTTTTCCGGATTACGAAATCGCCGGGCTTAAGCTTGACATTGTGCTTGAATACCGGGGGAAAACAGCAGGCATTGACCTGATAGGATATCCCGGGAAACATCAGGAAAGTTTCCCTCTCGAAAGATATAAAATGTATCAGCGCGCGGGATTTGATATTCTTCCTCTTGAGTTTTCAAAATGGTTCTTTTACAAAAGCAGCTGCACTGAAAGAATTCTGAATTTCATTAAGTATGATTTTACGCGGGAAGGATTTAAGGATGAAAAAGCGTGATTCCTCCAGTAAGATGATCGAGGAAGGAATTGAAAAGATTGCCCAACTGTATCACATTTCTGAAAATTTTCCAGATGCAGAATTAAAGACTCTCATTACTCAGAGTTTAATTCTGGCGAAGAAAATATACGACAGACTTGAAGAAAAGCCTGAATACATACGGCAGCTGAACATGTTTCATAATTATTTTATGGACACAATATCACTTCTAATTTTCCGGTATGGCGATATCTATAAAAACATGTCTTCCCAGCAAATAATCGATACATGCAATAAAATGAAAATTCTATTTGAAAATCTGAACTTAAGTTTTCAAAAACAATATGACAGCATGTATACCATGGACATTCTGCAATTTAATTCAGAAATCGAAGTTCTAATGAAAACTCTTAAAGCCGAACACCTGTTTTAAACCTGTTTTAAACCTGTTTTAAACCTGTCTTAAACCTGTCTTAAACCTGTCTTAAGCCTGTTTATTAACAGACTAAAGACAGGTTTAAAAATACTTGATTTTTTAAAAAGTGATGATAAAAATTTAGATTTTAGTAAATTTCGGAGGTTCCATGAAAAAGCTATTTATAATACTGGTTTTATGCGCGCTTTCAGCAGCAAATGCTGAAGAACTTTCAGTTTTTCATTACGGAAAGTACGCTGCCGGGCAGAAAACTTTTCTTTTCGGCGATAATGTCCGTGTGCGAAGCACGCCTGAAATAAAAGAAAATATCGTTGCGACACTGCCAGTTGCGACACAAATTACAATTTTGAGTGATTCCGGAATTGAATATGAATCTGATTACTATAAAGAAAACTGGTACAAAATACAGTTTAACTCAAACGGTAAAACAAAAGAAGGCTATGTCTGGGGCGGACTTATCGCGAAATCTCAAGCAGTTCAAGGTGAATATATATATTTAGCTGGAATAACAAAATTTGAAGCTGATAACGGTATTAGCGGCGAAGTTCGTCTCATTTCTAAGAATAAAATATTATCATCAATACCCGTGAAATATCACTATTTCCCCGTTAATGACGCCAGCATTTATACATATTCCATTGGATCACAAATTCATGAAAACAAAGGCATACCTGTAATTAATTCAATATTCGAAATAACAATGTTATATGAAGCATGCGGCGCTCCAAACGGGAGTATTTTTATCGGCAGATACGGCAGCAAACTGGTGTATATCGCCGCTACTGTAAATATTTCGGAAGCCGGTGTTTTTTCATATACCGAAGACATTAGTTTTCCATCAGATAAAAATGGAATAAAAAATAAAATCATTATTCACTCAGTTTCCAGCGAATTTAATGAAGAAAAAAATGATTACGAAGTAACTGATGATAAAAAAATGTTTTATATTTATAAAGATGGGGAATTTATTGAAGAGAAATAAAAATAATTATTCATTTTCATTTTCATTTTCATTTTCACGATTCATATAATATTACATGAAAATTATTCACACAAATTATATTAAATTTGGAAAATTAATATAAACAAATGAAAAATGAAAGCAGTAATTTGACAACTTGAATTTCTTCATGTGATTAACAGGATGCGTTGTAAATGACACTCGACAGATAGAGAGTGCTTCTCTTTGATTACTTCATTTTTATCACTTCTTTACTTCCTCCAAACGCGCCATTTTAAATTATTTATGCACAAAAGCGGATTTGCGAAATCATGTTTGATGCATCGACCCTGGAAAGTCTATAAATATATACCCTTTTATAAGCTAAGAACGCAGCGTTCTATATATTATGTTATGTATGCTTGATGTACGGCAATTATTGGCGGCAGAAAGTCATATAATTTCGTCTGGTATCTATCGCGGTAATCCCGCCGCTTCCACAGCGGCGGAATGTTTCTTTCATCATTTTCAAACCAGTGCTTTTTCAGCTGTTTCTGATCATTTATATTTCGGCTCGGTATAGGAATATAAGTCATGGACATTACCTTCAATCTGCGCGGATGAAGATCTGTTCTCAAAACGAAGGTCTCCGCTGTAGAGCTTTTCATGAAGTGAGTTTACGGATCTTACACCGATGTCCTGAAATGAATGTTTTACGCCCTGGACAAGATAGGGCACATAATCCATTACTGAACCTTTATCGACAACTTCACCGGAAACACCCTGCGCGACTTTAATCTTTGCATTATCGGCAAAATATCTTTTACCGCCGCCTTCTTCCATTGCTTCAAGAGACGCCATTCCGCGGTATTTTTTCAAACGGATTCCATTTTTATAAATGTACTCTCCGGGTGATTCCATTGTACCGGCGAATAATGATCCCATCATTGCAGTTGACGCTCCCAGTGCTAAAGCTTTTGAAAGATATCCGGTGTTGGCAATACCTCCGTCAGCGATTACAGGAACATCGTGTTATTTTGCGAATTTCGCACAGTGGTATACGGCTGTTCCCTGGGCGCGTCCGCATGCCATAGTCATCTGGGTTGTGCATATGGAACCTGGACCCATTCCAATGCGAAGCGCGTCTGCGCCGGCCTTTATTAAATTTTCACATTGCGCTTTTGTTACAACATTCCCGCCGATTACATCTAAAGACGGGAATTTGCTTTTTATCCATTTGATCATTTCAATCTGGTATATTGTATTTCCCTGCGCTGAATCAACAATTACTACATCAAGTCCGACATTAACCAGTGCCTGCAGTCTTTCACGGTCGCTTTCATGAGTCGAAACTGCTGCGCCGACCCGGAGTTGTTTTTTTTCATCTTTCGTTGAAAAAGGAAATTCCCTGTTTTTCAGCAAGTCATTTCGCGACATGAGAGAAATAAGATTTCCGTTTTCATCAACAATCGGCAATTTTCCTTTTTTTGATTCCCGCAAAAGTTTATTCGCGTCGGAAAGGTTTATATCCTCAGACGCGGTAAATAGATCTGTAGTCATTACTTCTTTCAGCTTTTTAGAGTACTCTTTTTCAAAATCAATATCACGATTAGTGACAATACCTAAAAGCTTGGAACCGACTTTACCGTTAGCGGTAATCGGAATGCCGGAAAACCCGAACTTTTCTTTTATTTCATAAATGTCAGCAATTGTATGCTCAGGAGACAAACAGAGCGGATCGGAAATAAATCCGTTTTCATAGCGTTTGACTTTTTCGACTTCTTCAACTTGTTTCTGAATTGAATTATTATAATGAATGATTCCAATTCCGCCCTGAAGCGCCATTGCAATCGCCATTTTCGCTTCAGTCACAGTATCCATTGGACTTGAAACAAATGGACGTTTCAAAATTATATTTTTTGTAAGTTTTGTTTCAAGTATAACATCATCCGGAGAAAAATCAATGAATCCGGGAAGTATTATAAAATCATTATATGTCAACCCGTTCTGTGAAGTGAAAAGTTCATCAGCCGAAAATCCATCTCTTTTCATTGATATTCCTCGTTTTTTATAAGGTGTAAAAAGTGGCGTTTTCAGGCACTTTTTAATAATTTTTCATTAATTGATTTTTTGTCAAGGAGATTTATAAACAATTCCAGTAATATATATTTTATTCGTATATAGTTATACACCGTAAAAATTACACTTATAAATATACAGGAAATTATTCATTATCAAAGCTTTCTAACATTTGATATATCACAAAATACTGATTATATATCAAATTTATATTGAAGATTATAGTTTACTATTCATCATATTTATGGATTTTTTCAAAGTTGCTATCAGATTAGTTTGTTTTTCAAAATTGTTTTCAATTTTTCTGTTATATCTCGAAAAATCCAAATAAAATTTAATTTGATCTTTAATTTCTTGATATTACTAAACAATATCTCAGCTTCGTTACAGCTTCGTTACAGGTACGTTACAGGTACGTTACAGGTAAAAATTTTAATTTATAACAAAAAAAATCAACTTTAGCTTGACAATATTAAGCAGAAAAATTACTTTGTCGCAATATCGCATTATGAAAGTGCACACAAATATAGTTAAGTAAAAAGTCTTCCAGATCTAGCTCCTACATTTAGTCCTGTAATTCTAAAGAACAATTTCGTACTATATTCTAAGGCCAAATTCTGCGTATAATAATTAATATTTTTAAGGAGTAAACCATGCAACAAGGTACTGTAAAATGGTTCAATGAAACAAAAGGCTACGGATTTATCCAGAGCAATGACGGAAAAGATATTTTCGTTCACCACACAGGTATTGACAAAGAAGGATTTAAAACATTAGCAGAAGGTGCTAAAGTGGAATTTGAAACTGAAGAAAGTGGAAAAGGACCTAGAGCAATTTCTGTAAAAGAAATATAATATACTTTATTGGTAACCTTAAAAACCCTGACTTTGTCAGGGTTTTTTTACGTCTGAAATTTATTGGTTGAAATTTTTTAAGTCATAAATTCTTAATATGTTCTTTATCGGATTACAAATGAATAATAAAATACAAAATATTACTGAAAAAATATACGCATTGCAGCCTGATTTTATTAAAAAAATCAGGCTCTATAATACTTTGGAAAATTATGGAAACATTGATAATCTCTCGGAAATAGATACGTCTGAACTTCATGAAATTTGCAATTTAATAAATAACCTGAAACCCTTCGGCAAAGCTTCACAAACAAAACTCAAACTTCTGGTATCTTTATATAAATCTGTTCCCGATTATTCCATACTTATTTATATGAGACAGAATTATAATTCTTATTCCCAGTCGTCAAAAAAGTTTTATTGGCGAATGTACAGAAAATGGATGACTGACGGTCAAACATTCTCAAATCCTGTAAAATATTCACTGGAGTGCGACTGGTTCACAGACAAACAATCAGCGGAAACCGCGTGGAAAGAAATTACCGCTAAACCTTTTCACGAAATTCAAATTAAAAATATAATTTCCTGCTGGGCACCAATAGCCGAGGATGAAAGAAAAAATTTTATTAATAAAATCAGTGAATTCAAAAAATTGAAATTCATTTTTAATAAATAGTTCTGCGGGTTTCCCATCCCTGAGAGGTCAAAACTAATTGTACTGATTTAATTTTAATTCCAATCATTGCCTTTTCCGCGTGCACAGAAACATACTTAAGCTGATATTCTTTTCCTTCAAAATTTACGAATGCCATTACTTTGCGTCCGTTTGACCGGATTATCACCGGCATTTGCGGATATACTTTAAGCGTTATTTCAGAAGTAGTCGCATTCAAAATCACTTGTGATTGAATACCGTACATTTTTTCATTCTCGAAATATGTCACTTTCCGCGGATTATTCCCGCTTGGCCTGTACCAGTAATTATACACTGGAGTTGAAGAGATGAACTCCCCATACACATTCATGTCTGCGCCGTAAACAACCTGGCTGCTTCCTAAATTATTTGTTATTGAAAAAACCCATTCCGATGTATTTTCAATCGGATACATTGGCAGCCGGAATGAATATAATGGAACTGTAAAAACGATTATCATTAAAAAATTCAAAATTATTTTTTTATATTTATTTTGCATTACATCCTTCAGAAAAATAATTATAAGGTAACTTCTGGAAATTATTATTTTGATGTTCCCGTATGGGCACAAGTGCTTATGAAAACAGTATTTACGATTTTTTAAAAAAGTTAATACAGCTTTCAGAAAGGCCCATAATACTACATAAACATTCTTAATGTTAAAAACGCACAACTGGAGCAGATTCTAACATGGTTACAAGTTTATGTAAATCATTTATTTAAATTTCCATAAATATAATATTTCAACAATTTAATTATTGCATAAATATGCGTGCTCATATAAATTCAGATTTATGATGCAATTCACGAAACGGAGATAACATTAGATGATTCAAATTTTCAACAGCAACAGTTTGGAAAAATTATCTTCAATGTTCAGCTGCGTCATAAATAAACATCCGCTTTCATCTCCAATGAAACCTGAAGCAATTCTAGTTCAGAGTATAGGCATGGGGCGATGGCTTTCCATTCAGATGGCGGAACAAACCGGAGTCTGGGCAAATTTCAAATATAAATATCCAAATGCTTTTTTTAATGAACTCGCACGGCACACGGTATTAAACTCTAATGATAGTTTAATCGCAGATAAAAAGTTTGTATGCTGGAACATATTTTCGCTTCTTTCGCAAAATACGCGAAAATATTCTGATGAATTATCCGGTTACTGTCAAGACAGCAGACTCAAAACCTGGCAGCTCGCCGAAAAAATTTCCGACTTGTTCGATCAATATTCAGTCTATCGTTCTGACATGATTATAAAATGGAATGAAAATAAAAAAGAAATCAAACTTTCAAACAAATGGATTCCATTGGACAAGGAAGACGCATGGCAATCTGAATTATGGATTGATTCCATAAAAAATTATTATATCGACCGGGCGTTAATTCATGATAAACTATTGAAGCATTTTTCTAATGATAAAATTGACGCATTGCTTCCTGAACGTCTTTCCATTTTCGGAGTTTCTACCATTCCCCAGTATCATCTCGACATTATAAAAGCAATTTCCCAGCGCATACCGGTTTATTTTTATCTTCTTAATCCATGCCGCGATTTCTGGTATCATGATAAATCAATAAAAGAGATTTCGAAACTGCAGCAAAACCAGCCGCGTGGACTCACCATTGAAGAACTGCATCTTGAAACAGGAAACGCTCTTCTCTCTTCCTTCGGAAAGCTGGGACTTGAATTTCATTCAATGCTGATGGAAAATTTCAGCGACGACAATCCGGATTTATTAAATGAAAATGACGACCTTTTCATTGAAATTTCCCCGATTAATTTATTAACAAAAATTCAAAATGATATTCTTCTGCGGATTGATAGAAACGCGAAGTCAGATGCGGAAAAAGATGAAATCTTCGCTGATGATAATTCGATTCAAATACACTCATGCTATAATATTCAGCGCGAGGTTGAAGTTTTATATGACAGTCTCCTTGAAATATTCAACACCCGCAAAGATATATTTCCGCGTGATGTACTCGTAATGACTCC
Organism: Spirochaetota bacterium; assembly: GCA_041306665.1. Taxonomy (GTDB): domain Bacteria; phylum Spirochaetota; class UBA4802; order UBA4802; family JAFGJZ01; genus JAFGJZ01. The sequence goes on from JBFZEW010000380.1 coordinate 9,119, forward strand.
TGATATCGAGAAATACGCTCCATACATTGAATCCGTCTTTTCAAATTTATCCGAAGGAACTGCCATTCCATATTCAATTGCTGATTTAAACTTGAAGAAAAGTTTTGAAGTCGCTGAAACTCTGCTGGAGATTCTACAAATCAAACAAAAAAGATTTTCAGCCAGCGCAGTATTTGATATTCTCCAGCGGGAAAGTGTAAAGGCAAAATTTTACTTATCTGATGATTCTATCGAAAAACTTAAAATAAAAACGGGACAAAGCGCGACGTGCTGGGGAACAGATTCCGAATTCAGAAAAGCGGCTTCCGGCATCGCATTCAATGAAAATTCCTGGATGTCCGGTATTGAAAGATTTTTAACCGGCATGACAGTAACATTCAATGAAGACGCTCTCCTCTTTGATGTTCTTCCTTTCAATGAAATTGAAGACGTTAGCCCGGAAACACTTGGAAATTTCATTGATTACATAAAAACATTAGAATATATCAGTAATGAAACCAGTACAGAAAAATCTATGAGTGAATGGATTGATTTTATAAATATAATAATGGAGATGGTTTTTTTAGAAAACATCGACAACGCTTCACAGTTCAATGAAATCCGCTCGCATCTCGACAATTTAAAAACAACGCATGACAATTCAAAGCATGCTGAATTAATCCCGTTTGAAATTATAATTTATCTTCTGGACAATATTTTTTCGGGTGAACGCGTTTCATTCGGTTTTCTTGACGGAAGAATTACTTTCTGCGCAGTCCTGCCGATGAGAAGTATTCCGTTTAAAGTTATCGCGATGCTTGGTTTTAACGATGGAGTTTTTCCCGGAATTGACAAACCTCTATCTTTTGACCTGACTGTCAAAAACAGAAAATTCGGCGATCGCGTAAGAAAAAACGATGATAGATATTTATTTCTTGAAAATATAATTTCAGCTAAAGATATTTTATACATCAGCTATCTTGGGAAAAACATTACAGACGACGCGGTATTTCCGCCATCAGTTCTAGTCAGTGAATTACTGAATTACATTGATGACAATTATTTCATTAAACAAAAAAAAATCAAAGAAGAAATCATCCGGGAACACAGACTTCATTCCTTTGCTGCAAAATATTTTACGGACGAAGATAAGCGATTTTTTAGTTATTCCGAAGAAAACTATAATCTGCTCGCTGGCCAAAAAACTAAAGAGTTGGAAACCGATAAATCTTTCATTGAAAGCGG
>JBFZEW010000381.1:0-15681 GCA_041306665.1 Spirochaetota bacterium
CATTATCGGATTCCTGAGAAGAAGGAACCATTGCCCTGTCTGGTATGTTAAAATCTTCAAAGTTGTTTGCCATTTCAACTTTCAAATTTTTAATTTGAATTTGTTTGTCCGCAAGATTGTAGCTGAACCATTCAGTTCCCTGCGCCTTGTATGATATTTTAAGTTCAATACTTTCGCCTGCCGACAAATTTCCCTGCCACTGAATGCCATCAGCAAAATTGGTGTCGGTTGTATAAGGATTTCCATCCGCGTAAACTGTAATTCCGCTGATATTTCCTGAGCCTTCAGGCAGCGGAAAATAAAAGGAACAGTTTCTTGTGTTGTTGAAGTCATTTCTAATAACATATCTTGATTCAAAGGATATGTTGTAACCTGGATATAGCAGTAGTCCTTTTTTGCGGATGCTGGAAGTAATAGCAATTTTTATTTCCTGCGTTTCGAAGCTGAGATTTTGAACTTGTTCAATTGCTTCCGTGATTTTAGCTCCGGAATCGGTGTATCGTGTCTGATTAATGTTGTAAGAATAGATGAAGCCTGGCGACTGTTGCGTAATTTGACCGCCCCAGATTTCTTGCACTGATACTAATCCCCGGCTGTATGAAGAGGAGTGCCTTTCATTAATCCGGAATCCGATTATGACGGCAGCGACACTGAAAGCAACGCCGAATGAAAAAATAAGTCCATATTTCATAATCTTTCCGATAAAGGACTTATTTATTAAAAAAATCTTCACAGATACAAGGAGAAAAGCCGCAAAAACAAGGCAAAGTCCTAGAAATATTACTGCTCCTGCTGTCATGATAGCCTCCGAAATTTTACTTGATTAAAATTTACCATATCCATATATATCAGTTATTGAAAATTTAAAAGAAATATTTAAATAATCGTTTAAAAAAAATCATAAGGATTTTTATGAATTTGAATAATTTAAGAATGCATTCCGTAAAGATAAAATCTCTTGCGGAAAAGATATTTTATAAACTTGATAAGTATCTTGATGCGCAGACCTATTTGGTTCTTGTGAATGTAAATTCAAGTGCTACTGCTGAAATTCTGCTTGAACCAGGTGATGTGAAAATTTCAGCTTATCTTAAAGATAATACTTCTGAAATATCTTCAGAAACAAAAAGTTCAGATATTCTTTTTGAATTTGAAATGACATCTGCAATAAAAAAATCTTTCAATAAGCGCGATTCTGAAGACGATAAAGTTTCTTTTTTTTCTGTTCCGCTTGTTGATGAAAACTTTATGATAATGATTGTGCTTCGACTGAATGTTGATGCGTATCTTTCTCATTTTAAACCTGATATTCCGCTTAACGAAAATAGCCATAGTTATCCTTCGCTGCTTGATGCAATCATTTCGCGATTTCTTAGAGAGTCATTGAAGCGGTTTTCAGATGTAAATGAAAATCGTGAATCGATCCTTGAGGACAATGAAGCTGAAAGCAATATTGTAAAACTATCGGCAAACAGTTTTATGCTAAGTGTTGTATTGACTGCTTTTGAAAAGAATATCCGTGAAGACACAACTGTTTTTCCGGGAATGACAAAGTTTTTCGACCTGGTGAATCTTCTTTCTTCATTGCTTTATGAGGGCCGGGAGTGTATCGGCGGAATATTAATGGTGCCATATAGAAGTCAAAGCGTGGAAAATCTTTTTACTCTTGAAATTCCTGTGTTGTTTTCTGATTTGCGAGCAGTGCGTAAACTTTTAGAAATGCGTGGAAGGAAAAGTTACTTGTTATATAATTCCGGCAAGATTTACGGGTTCGGAATGCTTAATGAAAATACCGCCGGGCAGGAAAATAATTTGTTCAGCATAAATTTTAAAAAACATTATTACTGGGTTTTAAAATACGGCAGCCATGATATGATGACTTCAATTTACGGAATGCCTATGCTCTCTGATAAACCGTTTAATGTAGATGATTTGCGGTTTAAATTGAAAGCCGTTCTTCCTGATCTTGCGAATGACAAAATTGAAGAGTTTATATTAATTGTTCAATGTGCTTCAATGCAGAAACATGGCACAATTATTGTGATTTCAAAAAATGCTGCAATAGAATGCGAGAGGCTTAAAAATCAGGCTGTACGGTTTACTCCTTTTAAAATGACTTCAGAGAATTTAATGATGATGTCGAACATTGACGGAGCGGTAATTCTCGACAGTGAGCTTATGTGTCATGCGGTTGGTGTAATTCTTGATGGAATGGCGACTGTTCATGGCGATCCTGCCCGCGGATCACGGTATAACAGTGCAATTCGGTATATTGAATCCCAGAAAAAAACTGCAATGGCAGTAGTTATTTCTGAAGATGGAATGGTTGATTTTATTTAGTTGTTACATTCCGCACTAATGCTTGGTGCCAGGAATAAAGTTTTTATTGTTGATAATTGTGAGCAATTGGTGCCAGGCACCAAGTATATTGGAATGTGGTTTCAATCATAGTGTAAGTGCCAGGAAAAATGTAATAATATTTGGGAAAAAGTTCTCAACTAGAAACCTGGCACGTAGTTTTCCTGTGCTAAATCATTAAAATTTAAAAAAAATAAAAAAAATTATCAAAATGAGTAAAAAACTTTTACATTTTTTTTCTTTTTTTCGTTTATATAGTAGAAGGTATAAAAAACGAAGGAGTTAAAAATGGGAAGACCGCTTAGGAACGTTCTGACTGGAGAAACCGTTCACATAATGATAAGAACAGCTCACTTTGAATCTGTATTCAATAATGATTATCGTAAAAGTATTGCCATTGATATATATCGCAGAGCTCAGGAAAAATTCAATTTTGAATTGAATTCAATAGTCGTTATGGATAATCATATACATGCAATTATAAAAATTATAGATGATAACCATTCTATTTCGAAAATAATGCATTGGATAAATATGATGATAGCGAAATCTATGAATAAAGTGATTGAACGCAATGGTCCTTTTTGGAATGAGAGATTTAAAAGTGTTCATGTTTATAATTTTCCGCAGGTAAATTTATATTTAGCATATAATCCAGTTAAAAAAAGATTATCAAGCTTGCCGGGTAATTATTACCCAAGCTCATATCTTAGTTATTATAATCTTGAATATGAGTTTCCGCTAAAAATAACGATTCATAGCGAGTTTTTAGAATTAGGGAAGACATTTAGCGAAGCTGTAAAGAATTACGAAAAACTTGAAGAAGAATATCTAATTATTCATCCCGAATTAATGTTGTTTCACAATGAGATATTATTTTCACAAGGTGCATGAATTTTTCTGATGTATGTTCGAAATTCAATTTTTAAATATATTTTAAATAGAAGTCACATGTTATTTTAGAATGTGACATAATTAATTCTGAATTAAATAAAATTTCAAATCGAAATATCTCAAGTATTGGTAATAAAAGCTACTATATATAAACCGAAAACAGAATACTCCTTAATTTTAACCCATCATCTATGGGTAAGTTTTATTAAAGCAATGTGCCAGGTTGTGATAAAATAGTATTGGGTGGTAGTGGGTGCCAGGTAGAAGTGGATAAAGATCCAAAACCTGACACAAAGTGGTTGAAACAAAAAAATGACTGCTGTGATATGTCATACAGCAGTCAGAAAATTAATGTTATTAGAGGAGAGCGATGTATTTAATAAACTCCGAAATATTTCAACAATGCAGTAAATGAGGAAATTATTGCCGCGATAGTGATTATAAGTGCCAGGATCTTAATGATAGTCTTAATGATAGACCACGGTCTTTCGCCTTTGACTTCGCCGGTTTGACCGTTAACAAGAAACCGGAATGTTTTTTTATTAAATTGATATGAACTTATATAAATAGGAAGAAGAATGTGTTTGAATGTAATGTTACTGTAGTCTGTTTTCAGTGAATGAATTCTTTGCTCGTCACCGCCTATATTTCTTTTAGCAATCGCATTCAGGTCTTCCTGCATCATTTTATCAGCTTTGCTGAATCCATCCCGCAGGGATCGGTTATATGACTCGACAGTAAAACCTTTAAAGTAATCTTCGTTATATGGAACCAGTTTTCCCAAGTTCCATTGTTGAAGAAGTCCTTCAAGGTTTTCCGGTATTGTTGTGCTCGCAGAAACCAGTATATCGTCAAAGTCATTTTTTATATGACCGGTTGCTGAAGCCCATGATGTTTTAGTAACTTCCCTTGTCTGATTCTTTCCGTCCTTATCAGTAAAGTGCTCGGTTTCAGTATAATGAGTGCCTCTTTCTCCGCGATAGTCTGTTTCAGCGTGTGCATCGTAGGTCCAGAATGGGATATATGCTCCTTCAAGTTTTCCGGCACGCGCGGATTTTCTTAATCTGCTAGGCGCGAACCATAATGAGGCAATCCATTTGCTGAATTTTTCAGATGCTATATTTTTCTCAATAGCAAACGGCAACATAGATTCCGGTTTAATAACTTTTTTTACATGCGTTTGGGAGGTAATTTCAGCACCGCAGAATGTGCACTGTTTGTGCACACTGTCTTTTGAAAAATCAATCTGAGCGCCGCAGCTTGAACAATCCGTAATTGAAACATCTATTGTTTTGGAAGCCGCTTCGAGATTATCAAGATTAGCGTCGAATGTATGTTCAATGATTTCATTTTTTTTATCCGTGATGGAATTTTCATGTTTGCAGTATGGGCATTTTAAGGAACCGGTTCCCGGAGAATATTTTAATTCTGCGCCGCAATTTAAACAATTTAAAGAAGGCATTGTGAAATCTCCTGTATTTTGGAACTTTCATAATACTCTGAGTTTTTATAAAATACAATAAAAAAGTTTTATTTAGAAAGAAAAATAAAAAATAATTATTTATCGAAAACGATTTAATAGTTGACAATAATTTTATATTATTGACTTAACATTAAAATAAAGTAATATATAATATCTTAAAATTTTCAGTAATTTTATCAGGAGGCATAATAATGAGCGAAGTAGTATATTGGGATTTTGACAGCGTTGAAAAGTTTATGAAAGATGGTTTCATGGCTGTCGGCACACCTGAAGAAGAAGCGAAAGTCTGCGCTAACGTTCTTGTTGAAGCAGATAAGAGAGGGATTGATTCTCATGGAGTTGGACGATTTAAACCTATTTATTTAGACAGAATTTGGGCCGGTACTCAGGAACCGAAAACAAACTTTGAAATTGTTAAAGAAACAGAAACAACAGTTGTAATTGACGGTCACAATGGAATGGGGCATTATATTGGCAACCGTGCGAATAATATGGCAATCGAGAAAGCGAAAAAGTACGGTGTCGGAATTGCTGCTGTTAGAAACTCGACTCATTATGGAGCCGCGTGTTATTATCCGTTAAAAGCGATTGAACAAGGTTGTTTCGGAATGACTTGTACAAATGCGCGTCCATCTATAGCACCGACATGGGGTGTCGAAAACATGCTTGGAACTAATCCAATGACTTGGGGTTTTCCTACAGATGAAGCGTTTCCCTTCATGCTTGATTGCGCGACGTCAGTAACTCAGCGCGGTAAAATTGAGCTTTATGGACGTCTCGATAAAGATTTACCTGACGGCTGGGTAATTGGAGAAGACGGAAAATACAGAAATGATACTAAACAGGTTCTTGTTGATTTAACTAAGGGAAAAGCCGCTTTGACTCCTCTTGGCGGACTTGGTGAAATGACGGGCGGTTATAAAGGATATGGTTATTCAATGGTTGTGGAAATTCTTTCCGCAGCACTCAGCGATGCTGATTTTCTTAAAAAGTTAAATGGATCTGACGCGAATGGGAAAGAGATTCCAATTCTTCTTGGGCATTTTTTCATTGCTGTTGATATTGAAAGATTCATAAAAATTGACAGATTCAAGAAAATTACAGGCGATATTTGTCGAGATCTCCGAAATTCAAAAAAAGCGCCGGGACAGACAAGAATTTGGACTCCAGGCGAAAAAGAATATGATGTTTGGCTTGAGAGAAAAGGCAAAGGTGTACCTTTCAATGACGCTTTGAAAAAATCTTTTACGGCTGTTAAGGAAAAGCTGAATCTGCCGCATAAATTTCCGTTTTAACAGTAAATTTAAATGATATCAAAGAGGGTTAGCAGCCCTCTTTTTTTTATTTTTGCTTGTACTTGAAGATTATCTGTTATATATTTGTTGAAATTTCGGAAATACCGGAATATTTTCGAAAAACATTTACAGGATAATTATTTTATGAGAAAATTTCTTTTTTTATTTTTAATTCTAGCCATATTTATCGGTTGTGCGGCACCTCAATCAAGGGATGATTCAGCGGCATCTTCAAAAACTGAAAGTAACAAGGAAACTACTTTTCAGGGACCGTTTTCTCTCTGGGGAGATGACTGGGCATTCAGATTTTCATCTGTCAATAAATGGGAAATGCAGTGGGAAGACGCTTATAAGTATGAAGCTAACGCTTATTTCACATTAAACGGAACGCAATTCACCCAATCGAACACCATAATAGCTTTTTACATTTTTAAGCACAGTGAACTTGACCTCTCAAAAGTTGTCGCTGAAGATATTGAAAAGTTTAAAACTGATTATCCGGGGATAAGGATTGAAAATTTTCAATTTAAAAACATGGATTATAATTATTATATAAACACGAAAAAATATCCTGTAATCAACAACGGCAAGGTTTTCCAAACAATAATGTATGATTTCACAAGTTCTTCCGTGGAACATTTTGACAGATTCGAATTCGTCGTATTTTTTAAATTGAATCCGGATGATGAAGATGTTTGCGTTCTCCAGCTTTCATCGCAGGATGAAGAAGCTTTCAAGTATATTGACGATTTAAAATTCATATTCATGACCTTTGAAAAAGGTGAAATTCCTGAAAATGAAAATTTTTATTGAAATGGTGACGCGAGATGAAGAAACTATTCAGCATTAACATATTACTGCTGATGATGTTATGCTGCACGACAGCAGATAAAACTGCCGGAAACACAAAATACGTGAAATACGGGAAACCCATATCCATAAATAATTACATGCTTTATGAATTCGGCAATTGGTCGGCTCATTGGGATGATGCTGAAAACTATGATGTAAATTGTTATTTTACGCTGGATAACGCGGAGTATTTTGATGCTAATACGATAATATTTTTTTATTATGTTGAAGATAAATCTGAACCGCTTAAAGATATTGTGCTGACTGATAAGGGAAATTTTTTTACGGAATATCCCGGAATAAAAATTTCAAATTTTGATCTTGGTGAAATTGATTATTCTGTCGTTGACGAAAATCAGGTTAAAGGGAAATTTAGAAACAAAATTTATTCTGCCGTAATGTATGATTTTTCAAATGTTACGGTAAAGCACGCGGAACAGTATCAGATAGTCGTGTTTTTTAAATTTGAAAGTGATTCGCCGTCTTTCTGTGTTTTGGAAATCGCATCGACAGATAATGAAGCTTTTAAATATGTAGAAGATTTTAAAAAAATATTTCTCGCTCTTTCCGAAAACATTGATAGTGGAATTCAGTGATCGTGAATATGCGAATTGATCTAAGAAAAATATTTTTTAATATTTTCTTTTTTCTGTTAACGTTGCTTTTCGCTTACTATTTTCTTCTCATGACATCCAACCTGGCCGTTAGTTATTCTGAATGGGATTATTTCATTCTTGTTTCTTTTTCTTTCATTTATGTTTTTAATTTATGCATATTCTGGATCGATCTGGAAAAAACTCCTTTTCAGCAGTTCGTGTTTTTTATTTTATTTTCACCGCTGTTCACATCCGCGGCGTTGATTCAAAATCCTGCAAAATTCTATGTCTATTACGCTTCAGCGTTTGTTAACGTGTTCACCGGAAAAGGTGTTGATTTGTTCACATATTTAAAATATTACAGCATGGACAAATATTACCTGCTGGTTTTCCAGAGTCTCATAGTGATTGGATTTTTAAAGTTTTTTTGGCTGGTTATTTTAAAAAAGAAATATAAATGAGGCGCGGAAAGTTCTTCCCGCGCCCTCGCGATTAATTTTTTTCTTCGATTTTAGTCCATGAATCTTTCAGCGCGACACTTCTGTTGAAAACAAGATTTTGCGAATTAGAATCCTTAATATCGGAACAGAAATAACCTGTTCTTTCAAACTGGAAAATATCGCCCGGTTTGCATTCTTTTACGGAAGGTTCAACGAGAGCATTTTTAATTATTTTCAATGAATCAGGGTTGAGGAAATCCAGAAATGTTTTTCCATCTTCCGCTGCGTCAGGATTTTCTCTGCTGAAGAGTCTGTCATATAGCCGGACTTCAGCTGTAACCGCGTGTTTGGCGGAAACCCAGTGAATTGTTCCTTTGACTTTTCTTCCATCTTCAGACCAGCCGCCTTTCGTCGCCGGATCATAAGTACAGTGAATAACTGAAATGCTGCCGGCTGAATCTTTTTCAACAGAAACGCATTTCATGTAAAAAGCGAACTTGAAGCGGACTTCTTTTCCCGGGGCAAGTCTGAAAAATTTTGCCGGAGCGTCTTCCATGAAATCGCTTCTTTCAATGTACAGTTCTTTTGAAAAAGGAATTTCTCTTGTTGCTGAATTTTCGTCTTCAGGATTGTTTATCGCTGTAAAATATTCAACTTTATCTTCAGGGTAATTGTCGATTATTACTTTCACCGGATCAAGAACCGCCATTACGCGCTCAGCCCTTTTGTTTAAATCATTCCGCAGGCAATGTTCCAGAAACGCCATGTCCACGATATTGTCCGCTTTAGCGACTCCAATTTTTGACGCAAAGTCTCTTATTGATTCGGGAGTAAATCCCCGACGTCTGATTCCGCAGATTGTCGGCATGCGCGGATCATCCCATCCAGAAACATAGTTTTCTTTAACAAGCTGAAGTAGTTTTCGTTTGCTCATGACAGTATAGTTCAGGTTAAGCCGAGCGAACTCAATTTGTTGAGGTCTGTGTTTGGTGCCGACATTTTCAAGAACCCAGTCATATAAAACCCGGTTGTTTTCAAATTCAAGCGTGCAGATGGAATGCGTTATTCCTTCGGTCGAGTCGCTCAAACAGTGGGTAAAATCGTACATTGGATAAACGCACCATTTATCTCCGCTGCGGTGATGATGCGCGAACTGAATTCTATATATGACCGGATCTCTCATGCAAATATTTCCTGACGCCATGTCTATTTTTGCCCTGAGAACAGCTTCGCCTTCCTTGAATTCACCGTTTTTCATTTTTTCGAACAGTGCCAGGTTTTCTTCAACAGACCTGCCGCGGTAAGGACTTTCTTTCCCGGGAGCTTTCAATGTTCCGCGGTATTCTCGGATTTCATCGGCAGATAAACTGCAGACATAAGCTAACTGTTTTTTAATCAGCAAAACGGCACAGTCATAAATGTAATCGAAATAATCGGATGCGTAGTATATGTGATTCTGCCAGTCATAGCCAAGCCATTTAATGTCTTCCTGAATTGAGTCGACATATTCAGTTTCTTCTTTTGTCGGGTTTGTATCATCGAGCCGCAGATGACACCGTCCGCTGAAGGTTTTCGCGAGACCGAAATTCAGGCAGATGGATTTTGCGTGTCCAATGTGAAGATAACCGTTTGGTTCAGGTGGAAATCTTGTAACAACCTGACCGTTATTTTTTCCGTTTTTAAGGTCTTCTTCAATTCGTTCTTCAATGAAGTTTCTGCTTTTTTTTTCTTCCATTTGATTTCTCACAGTTTACTTAATAACTTATTTTTACAAACATGTGTACAATTTCAAGCAAAATTGTCAATTTTAGAATTATATTATAGCGCATATTTTACAATGATTTAATTTATGAATTGTGGTTGTCAATTAGATGTTGAAATTGATTAAATTGAATTACTTATGGGCATTTTCAAAAACCAGTATTTAAATTTTTTATAAAATTGTAAATACCGGTTTTATCAGCATTTGTGCTGACAAGGGAACATTAAAAATTTTGTTTTTAGGAATTCCCTTATATGAGCGATGCAAATTCAGCATTGATCACAGAACAAAGTTCCGTTGGATTAATGAGAATTTGCTGACCGCGCTGTCCGGGACTTATGCTGATTTCACTGAATAACTGCGCGGTTTCCTCAATGAATGTCGGGAACATTTTTTTCATGCCGATTGGCGAGCACCCGCCGCGTATGTAGCCTGTCAGCGGCTGAAGTTCTTTCAGCGGGAGCAGAGAGCAGGATTTATTTCCAGAAACTGAGGCTGCTTTCTTTAGGTTAAGTTCTTCATTGCCCGGTATTATAACGACAAAGTATTTTGTGAAATCCCCTGTAAGGACAAGAGTCTTGAAAACCTGCTCAGGCGGAAAGTTGATTTTTGCTGCCACAGTCACTGCATCCAGAGCGTTTTCATCGACTTCATACTCAAGTAATTTATATGTTATTCCGCGGCAGTCTAATATTCTGCAGCAGTTTGTTTTGCCGGGCATTGATCCTCGAAAATATAAAGATTTAGCTGCTGAAAATAAATTTTATTCAGCAGATTCAAGGCCTTTTCGCAGTAAATCCGCAGTGATGTCACTGACGCTGATTTGTTTTTCATCCGCTAAAGTTTGAATTTTCTGCACAAGTTCCATGTTGATTTTAACAGCGAACGGAACAAGTCCTTTTGATTGGTCTATTTTTCTCTGTTCGCGTTTATCTACAGGTTTTCCCGCGTCTTTTCTGAAAGATGGATCTTTGGTATTTTCATTCATTTTACTGTTGATTTTGGCTCCTAATGATTTTTCAATATCAGTTTTTTTCATTTTTCATCCTATTTTGCATTGCTTTTTTTTGATATTAATATGTAATTTGAGTTTAGAATCAGTGTAAAGAATAAATTTAAATTATTATTGATATTTCATATCAGTCATATAAAATAGGTGATAATTCATAAAGTCAAGTTTTACACTATCATCTGAAAGGGCATTAAAAAGCATGATAAAGAAAAAGACAATTCTTCTCGTTGAAGATGATTTTCTTGTCGCGACTGCCGAGAAAATAGCTCTGGAAGATTACGGCTATAAAGTGATTTTATCGCGAGACGGTGATTCGGCAATTGACCATTTCAAGGAAACAAACTGCATTGATCTTGTCCTTATGGATATTGACCTTGGTATTGGAAAAGACGGTACAGAAACAGCGGAAGTAATTTTAAAAACCAACAACGTTCCGATCGTTTTTCTTTCCAGTCATACTGAAACTGAAGTCGTGGCAAAAACTGAAAAAATTACTTCATATGGGTATGTCGTCAAAAATTCTAATTCCACGGTTCTTGACGCTTCGATAAAAATGGCATTCAAACTTTTTGATGCGAATAAACAAATCCTTGAAAGTGAAATTAAGCAAAAATCAATGATAGCAAACAGTTCAGATGTTATTTGCATCGTAGATTCCGGTTTCTTAATAAAATATATCAGCCCTAATGTTTTGAAATTATTCGGCTGGCAGGATGACGAAGTTCTGAATTTGGACTGGTTTTCTTTTGTTCATTCAGATGATGTGAGCCGTGTAAAATATGAATTTTCAGATGTTGTTGAAAATTCAGTAAAAACCATGGAATATGATTATTTATGTAAAGATGGAAGCAGTAAGCAGATTGAAATTACTGCCACTAACATGGTTAATGACCCGGTTATAAACGGCATTCTTCTGAATTATCATGATATTAGCAGCCGCCGTCAGATTGAAGATGCTCTGAGCGAATCAAAAATTCTTTTTCACCGGCTTATAGAAAGTCTGCCGCAGCATGTTTTTGCTAAAGATTTAGATGGACGTTTTATTTTTGTTAATGACCGCTGCTGCCAGCTTCAGGGGAAACCGCAGGATGAAATTATCGGAAAAACAGACTTTGATTTTCATCCAGTAGATCTGGCTCTAAAATATCAGAAAGATGACCTGAAAGTAATTGAAAAAAATATTATTCTGGAACTGGAAGAAGAGCATCAGTCAATCGGAGGGGAGAAATCTTTTGTTAATGTAATTAAGGCGCCTTTCTATGATTCACGCGGGACTATTATCGGACTTCTTGGTATCTTCTGGGACATTACAAAGAGAAAACAGGATGAAATCGAAAAAGAAGAAATGAATTTGAAACTTAAAACCGCGAACGATGAACTTCTGGCCGCAATAAAGAAATTGGAAACCGCTAATGAAGATCTCATAAAAAAAGACAAAGCATTTATTGATGAAAGAAGTTTCACGGAAGCTCTGCTTGATGTCGTCCCCGGTATGCTTTATGTATACGATGAACACCTGCATCTTGTCCGGTGGAATAAAAAAAACGAGGAAATGATTGGTTATTCTTCCGAAGAATTATTTAGCATGACAGTTGAAGACTGGTTTGAAAAAGATGACCTCGCCATGGTTATGAACGGCATTGAAAAAGTTCTTACAGAAGGACAAGGTCAAGTAGAAGTAAATCTTTTACTGAAAGGCGGGAAAAAAAAGTTAATGCAGTTGAATACCGCACTGCTGATTGTTGAAGGAAAAAAATATTTTACCGGTATAGGTATTGATATTTCGGAACATAAGCAGCGGGAAATTGAATTAAAAGAATTGAACAAGAAATATTCGAAACTTGCATCGGATATTCCGGGCTACATAGCCTATGTCGACGCAGATAATCTGAAATATGAATACGTAAATGATGCTTTCGAAAAATCTTTCTCAATTACACGTGAAAAAATAATCGGAAGCCACATAAAAGATGTAATCGGGGAAAGCAATTATCAGTTTGCATTAAAATATATTGATGAAGTGAGAAAAGGTAACTCAATTTCATATGAGAATTTTTTTAATCTTACTTCGGGTAAACGGTGGATTCAGGTGAATTATTCACCGGTTTTTAATTCAGACAATAAAGTTAAATCAATTGCAGTGTTCAGCTATGACATTACTGAAAGTAAAAACAAAGAGGAGCAAATAAAGTCACTTTTAACTGAAAAAGAAATTCTTCTTAAAGAAGTGCATCACCGCACTAAAAATTACATGAATACGGTTTATAGTCTTCTCAAGCTGCAGGAAAAAGATACTCAAAATCCTTCAGTGATTGCGTCTCTCGATGATGCCGCGTCCCGCGTCAGAGGCATGATGATTTTATACGACAGGTTGTATAAGTCCGATAATTTAGCCGGTCAAAAAATCAAAAGTTTCATTCCGGAGCTGGTAAAAGATATTATAGCAAATTTTCCCAACAGTAAATCGGTTACAGCTGAGATAAACGCACAGGACATTGAACTTGATTTCAAAGTTTTACAGACGATTGGAATCATTATAAACGAGCTTGTAACTAACGCGATGAAATATGCTTTTAGCGGAAAAGCCAATGGGCGGATTGTTGTAACAGTGGAAACGAGAGAAACCGCGGTGTTCGTTGAAGTTGCAGATAATGGAAACGGCTTGCCTGAGATGTTTGATTTGGATGATTCTTCAGGATTTGGATTAAAGCTTGTGAAAATGCTTGTGGAGCATTTAAGCGGGTCACTGCATTTAGAGAGTAAGGATGGCGTAAAATTTTCTTTTGAATTTTATAAATAAATTCATATTAATGTAAATTATAATGAATAAGTGATTATGCTGCAAAGGTTAGAAAGTATTTTCATAATGCTGATTTAAAAAAGCAGCATGTTAAATATAAACAAATGGGATGAAGCAATATGGTTTTAGATAGACTGGAAAATTATAAAATATATTCAGGTCTTGGATCGGGGATTGAACATGGTCTTGAAATTTTGCGCAGCGGAAAATTAAATTCATTTTCCGCGGGAAAGCACGCGATTGACGGGGAGAAATTATATGCCATAATACAGGAATATAATCCGTGCCGGCCTGCTGAGTGTAAATTTGAATCACACAGAAAATATATTGATATTCAGTGTTTAATAACTGGAAGCGAAGTTATCGGTTATTGCGGCATATCAAAACTTAAAATTGAAACAGCTTATGACGAAGAAAAAGATGTTATATTGTACAGTGATAAATATGAACATGGATGCGGTATAATTATATCTGCCGGTGAATTTGCCGTGTTCTATCCTGATGACGCTCACATGCCGATGCTTGCGGCTAACGGACAGGAAAATGAAAAGATTAAAAAAATCGTTTTAAAAATACGAATGCAATAAAGAATCTTCCGGAGAATGAATGAGTTATGTCATTGAAACAACAGGATTAACAAAAGGCTATGGATCATTAAAAGCTGTAAATGAAGTATCTTTAAATGTTAAACAAGGCGAAATTTATGGTTTTCTGGGACTAAACGGAGCGGGTAAAACGACTACTATCCGAATGATTTTAGGAATGATTAAGCCTTTTTCGGGGAGCGTAAATATTTGCGGAAGCAGAATTCTTCACGGGAAAAAAGCCCCGTGGCATAAAATAGGATATGTCGTTGAAACTCCATATTCGTATCCTGAACTTACAGTTTGGCAGAATCTGGAATGCGTAAGAAAACTTCGTAAGTTGAATGATAAAAATGCTGCTGACGGAATTATCGGAAAACTTAAGCTTAATGAGTATAAAAATGTTCCTGCGAAAAATCTGTCTCTGGGTAATTCTCAGCGGCTTGGTCTTGCGAAAGCTATGATTCATGAACCTGAAATTCTGATTCTTGATGAACCGTCGAACGGTCTGGATCCTTCAGGAATTGTCGAAATAAGGGAATCCCTGAAAAATTTTGCTGAAGAAAAAGGGGTCACTGTTTTTGTTTCAAGTCATAATCTGTCTGAAATTTCAAAAATCGCGACAAGGATAGGCATCATTCACCGCGGCAGATTGATCGAAGAAAAAAACATGATGCAATTGGAGAATGAACTTTCTCGGTCGCTGCTGATCAAAGTCCGGGAGACTGAGGCCGCGGTAACTTTTTTGAAAAACAAAGGATATGATGTTCATAAAACAGATGAAAACGTGATTGAATTAAAAGAGAAAACAGCGTTGGAACGTCCTGAAAATGTAAACTCAATGCTGACAGTTGCCGGGTACGCGCCATTTTCATTCTATGCGGAAAAGCAAGATCTTGAAAGTTACTTTCTCAGAATGATTGAGGGAAAATAACATGAAAAATGTATTTACTGTGATTTCAATCGAACTTTTAAAACTGCGAAAATCTATGATTTTTAAAATTACAATCGGGCTCAGCTTGTTTATTTCGTTCATGATGACAATGATGATGTTTTTAACGATGAATCCGGATATTTTACCGCCTGGAATTTTAAAAACAAAAATTACTATAGCCGCTTTCAGCGCGGACTGGCCTTCATATTTTACTTTGCTGAAACAGGTAAGCGGTGCTTTGGGAATGATTTTATTCGGTTTTATCACGAGTTGGATTTTCGGCAGAGAATATTCCGACCGTACAGTTAAAGATCTGCTTTCCCTTCCGATTTCAAGAACAATTATATTTTCTTCAAAATTTTTCGCAGCATTTTTTTGGAGTCTGCTGCTGATAATTATAATTTTTGTTTTCAGTATAGCCGGCGGATTTGCCATTGGTCTCCCTTCATGGAACATGGAAAATTTTTCTGAGTTTACTTTCGTTTTTTATGTGTCGGCTCTTTTCTCCTTTCTGCTTTCTCCTGCCGCGGCATTTGTAGCAAGTGCAGGACGCGGATATTTTTCCGGAATAGCTTTTGTTCTGATTACAATGGGACTGGCGAATTTTTTTGGAACGATTGGAGTCGGTCATTTATTTCCCTGGACAATACCAATGCTTTTCACGGAAGCGA
>JBFZEW010000382.1:0-2930 GCA_041306665.1 Spirochaetota bacterium
CAGTCGGTATCGGCATAAATACCGGAGAGGTTATCTCCGGCAACATGGGCGCGCTTAATAGAATCGACAGAACTGTAATTGGAGACAGCGTAAACCTTGGAGCTAGGTTATGCTCTGCAGCTCCAGGAAATACCATTGTCGTTTCAGAATTTTCAAAAAAAATTGCAGAAGATTTCGCTGTGTTTAAAGAGCATCCTTCAATAACAGTAAAAGGTAAGGAAAAACCAGTAAAAATCTATACTCTGCGGAAGGTTATTTAATGAAAAAAATCACAATACTTCTGTTGTTTTCTTTCACACTCATTTTGTGCAAAGAAAAAGCCATTGAAGAGCAGCTGACAATTCCGGAAAATTACCAAAAATGGAAACAACCGGCAGAAAAAATACTTGATTACACTATTCCGGGGCACGGTGCATCTGCAAGAATTATTTACGCGAATAGCGAAGCTTATAATTACACGGAAACAAATATCAATGACAGCGTGAAGATCACATATCCAGACGGAACAATTATTATAAAGGAAGTTTACAATAAAAAAGAGTCTATCGGCAAAAGCCTGCCTGTTTTAGACATTATGATTAAAAACAGTAAATCAGCAGACGCGGTTAACGGATGGCTGTATTACATGCAGACTCCAGGAGGGAAACCGGAACTAATTAAAGGCAGAATGTGCGTTGGATGTCATGAGGCTGCAAACGATCCTCATCCGTATTTTGACAAAAACATTAATGAGGATTTCAGGGACTATCTTTTTATTAAACCTGTAAAATAATTATACAGGATAAACCAGATTTTTTTCTTCAAGTCTGTTCAAAACTTCTTTCAGATATTTATCAGACTCCCATTTTGCCATGTCAAGATTCTGATCCTGAAAATTTCCGCAGTCATGAGCGCATGTTCCCGGTATTACATCATTATATGATGAAATAAATTTGAACATATCAGTAACCAGTTCAACAATATCTTTTGAATCTAAATCTCCCGCAAGCAGAAGATAAACTCCCGTCCTGCAGCCCATAGGCCCGAAATAGATAACCCTTTCCTTCCACTCCTTGCTGCTTCTCAGAAATGTTGCTCCAAGATGCTCAATCGTATGGAGAGCGGGATTATCTATTACGGGCTCTCTGTTAGGCTCCTTCATTCTTATGTCAAACGTGGTTACAGTTTCATTTTTAATCTTATCCTTTCTCGAAACATATATCCCGCGTAGAAGCCTCTCGTGATTTATTGTAAAACTCGCGATTTTTTCAAGTTCCATTATTTTACCTTCAATCTTTCAAGAATTTTAATAACAGTTTTTGCCGACGTTTTTGACGCTGTTTTCATGAATTCGCGGTAATCGACTTTCGACGCACTTCCCGCAATATCTGAAAGAGCGCGTATCACAACAAATGGGACTTTTAAAATGTAACAAGTCTGCGCGATGGCGGCGCCTTCCATTTCCACCGCTTCGATATCGGGAAACTTAACTCTTAGTTCCAGCGAGCGGGCATCATCACCGATAAAAGAATCACCGGTTCCAATCAATCCTTTGACAGCCTTCACATTGCCCATTTCATTTATTACCTTTAACGCAAGGTCAGAAAGAAATTTATCCGCTTCAAAAAAAACCGGCATACCCGGAATTTCACCATGCTTGTATCCCATCACTGTCGCGTCTACGTCATGATGAACGACTCTGTCAGACACGACAATGTCTCCGATTTTAAGTATCTTCGAAAAACCGCCTGCACATCCTGTATTAATTATATATTCAGGCTTAAATCTATCTATTAAAAGAGCAGTTCCGACTGCTGCTGAGACTTTTCCAATTCCGCACTCAAGAAGAATAACATCAACACCATGTATACTACCCCTGAAAAATTCCATATTTTGAACGTGAATGCTCTCAGGATTTTCCATTTCACTGTAAAGATCTTCAATTTCGGATTTCATTGCTCCAATTACACCAATAATCATAAACAGCTCCTTTTAATAAATTTTATAAGATGCTGCTTTTATGTCAAATATAATTAAGTTTTTCAACTAAAACATTAATCTGCTTGAAAAATATCATGTAATATATAATTTAGATTCATATATAACAGCTTCCGGAGTTATTGATGCAAAAAACCGATTTAAATGACATTCTAATTTTCAGCAGAATTCAAAAGGACATTCCTGTTTCCGATGACATGTTTCATGTAATCGCGAAAGACACGGGTTTATCTTTAAAACAGACTTTGGATACAATAAAAAAACTGAAAAGAAGCGGCGAAATAATCAACATCTCCGCCGATTTCAGCAGTCACAAACTCGGATATTACACTGCCGCTGCGGCATTCAAAACTTCCTCTGAAGATGCTGACGAATGCTGCCGGAAAATAATAAAATTTCAGGGCGTAGAAACCGTGACATTGCGCGACTGTGAATATAACATCTGGATAATTGTTTGCATTCCTGAAACAGAGGACATTGAAAACTACATTACCCAAGTATTCACAATCAGTCTCGCGAAGGATTATATTTTATTCAGAACAAAGCTTCTGCTTCGCCTGAACTCCATTGTTAAACTTTCACCATGGAATGAACATGATAAAAAAATTCCCGTCATTGACATGCTTGACAACTGTAAAACTCATGACTCGTTTGTAATTCCCGAAGACATTCATCATATTTACAAAACCGAACAGAACCGCAACATCGATGTCGGCGAGATATACAATGAATTTACTTCCGGTCTGCGAATGCGGAAAATTTCCGATGAAGAAATTCCTTTCATAAAAATTTTTCAGCAAGACATTCCTCTTTGCGAAAATCCGTTATCAAAACTCGCGGAAGAATCAGGTCTGGATGTTTCACCCGAGGAACTAAGCCATAAAGCACGCGATTTTAAAACCGCGAAAATCATGCGCAGCTACTGTGCAAAAGTAAATCCATTTAATACGATC